>CALEYM010000023.1 GCA_937926185.1 uncultured Bacteroidota bacterium
GCGGCGGAAAACCAGCGTTTTTTAAAAAATTCCCAAATCCAGATCATGGCGCATGTTTTAGTTGAGTACCATATCCTGTAGTTGTTTTAGCCGTGCAAATATAACACAAAAAGTTTTTATTATTAAAACAAATTTTTTGTTCTACATTTGCTACTCAAGCGGAGCAGCCAGACTCCGGCGCTCGAATCATCCTGGAATGCGCCACCATTCCGCAAACATCATGTAGATTATGACGCTCATGCATGCGCGGGAAGCGCTGAAAAAAGTGTTTGGCTACGACTCGTTCCGCCCCTTACAGGAAGAGATCATTCAAACCGTGTACGACCGCCGCGATGCGCTGGTGCTTATGCCCACGGGCGGCGGGAAAAGTATTTGCTTCCAGGTGCCGGCACTTACGCTGGAGGGCACGGCCGTGGTCGTCAGTCCCCTTATTGCCCTGATGAAAGACCAGGTGGAAAGCCTGCGCGCCAACGGGGCGCCCGCGGCGTTTATAAACAGCATGCTCGATGCCTCCTCTACCCGCAACGTGGAAGACGACCTGCTGGCCGGACGCATCAAGTTGTTGTATGTCAGTCCTGAAAAGCTGGTTTCCCAGTCTTTTCAACCACTGCTTAAGCGCCTGAAGATCAGCCTGTTCGCCGTGGATGAAGCGCATTGTATTTCCGCCTGGGGGCACGATTTCCGGCCGGAATACACCCAACTGAAGTTCCTGAAAGAACAATTCCCCGACGTGCCGGTAATGGCCCTCACCGCCACGGCCGACAAACTTACCCGCAAGGACATCGCCGAGCAACTCCAACTCCGCGATCCTGCCGTATTTATCGCCTCCTTCGACCGGCCCAACATCGCCCTAACCGTACGGCCCGGCCAGCGGCGCTTCGAACAAATCGTCGAGTTTTTAAAAAAACAACCGGGCCAGTCGGGCATCATCTATTGCCTGGCGCGCAAAACCTGCGCCGATCTATCTGAAAAACTTAATGCAAGAGGCTTCAAAACGGCTTTCTACCACGCCGACATGAACCCCCGCGAGCGCAACCAGGTGCAGGAAGATTTTATCAACGACCGCACCCCGGTCATCTGCGCCACCATCGCCTTCGGCATGGGCATCGACAAGAGCAACGTCCGCTTCATTATTCATTACAACCTGCCCCGCAACCTGGAAGGCTACTACCAGGAAGTGGGCCGCGCCGGCCGCGACGGGCTGCCCGCCGAGGCGCTGCTGTTTTTTAGTTACCAGGACGTGATGACCTACCGCCAAATGTTCGAAGAAGGCGAGGGCTCGCCTGAGCAAAAAGAACTGAAGATCGCCAAACTGAACCGCATGTACCAGTTCGCCGAAGCGCCCGTGTGCCGGCGGAAAACGGTGCTGCACTACTTCGGCGAAAGTTACGAACGCAACTGCGGCAACTGCGACGTGTGCAAAAACCCGCCGCGACAGTTCGACGGCGCCACGGCCGCCCAAAAGGCGTTGTCCGCCCTTTTGCGCGTTCAGGAAAAAGTGGGCATGAGCATGCTCACCGATATCTTGCGCGGCAGCCAGCGCCGGGAGATATTCGACCAGGGCTACCACCAGATCAAAACCTACGGCGCCGGCCGCGAATACAGCTTCGACGAGTGGCAGTTCCTGCTCTCGCAAATGTTGCACCTGGGCCTGCTCGAAATCGCCTACGACGAAAAAAACTGCCTGAAAGTGACCGAAGCCGGCCGGGCTGTTTTGTTCGATAACCGGAAAGTAAACCTGGCCCTGCCGCCCAAACCCGAAGAGAAAGCCGCCGCAAAAGCCGCCGCTGCCCGCCAGCCCGGCCGCACCCAGGGCCTGCGCGACGAACTGTTCGACCGCCTTGTGGCCCTCCGCCGCAAAATAGGTCAGCAACAGGGCGTACCGCCCTATATCGTTTTCAGCGACGCTACCCTGGAAGAAATGGCCCAGAAACGGCCCATCTCCGACGCCGACCTGCTGTACGTCAGCGGCGTGGGCGAACGCAAACTGCAACTCTACGGCGACGCCTTTATCGGGGAGATCCGCCGCTTTATACGCGAAAAAAATGGTGAGGGACAAAATGTGCAAGGCAGTACCTACCTGCTCACCTGGGACCTGTACAAAGCCGGTAAATCGCTCGATGAGATCGCCCGTGAGCGGGGTATCAGTCCCGTCACCGCTGTCAGCCACCTGGCCATCATGTACGAACGCGGCGAAACGGTGGACTTCAGCGCCTGGGCCACACCCGAAGCCCTGGACCTGATTCAGGGCGCCCTGCCCCTTTTCCAGGAACCCTACCAACTGAAGGATATTTACGAACACTTCGGCCAACGTTTTTCTTACGAGGCCATCCGTTTTGCTATTGCGGACTCGAAAAGGAAAAAGTGGAAGTTGCGGTGATCCGCATGCCCTTGCCGAAGTATTACAACTACTTTAATGCCGGCTCGAAAATCTCTGCTTATTTTCGCCGGCATATCTGGTAAATAATTAGCACATGCCTGTCCTCCCTGCTCTCCATCGGCGCTCCCCCTTTTTTCCTACCGTGTTTTTTAGCGTATCCCTGGTGCTGTCGGGCATATTATTCCCCACCTGTACCTCCGACGACGCGCCGGCGCGCATCCTGGTGTTTTCCAAAACGGAAGGATACCGGCATGCCAACATTCCCGCCGGCATAGCCGCGATCCGGAAGCTATGCCGCGCGAACGGCATGCTGATGGACAGCACGGAAGATGCCGCCGATTTTAACGAAAAAAACCTGCGACGCTACAACGCCGTGGTGTTTTTAAGCACTACCGGCGATGTGCTGAATCCCACCCAGGAAGCGGAATTCGAACGCTACATTCAGGCCGGGGGCGGTTTCGTGGGCATCCACGCGGCTTCCGACACCGAATACGGATGGGCGTGGTTCGGCGGACTGGTAGGCGGCTATTTCAACGGCCACCCGGCCATTCAGGATGCCCGCCTGACCGTGGAAGATCACGACCACCCTGCTACCCGGCACCTGGGCAAAGAATGGAAACGCCGCGACGAATGGTATAATTTCCGCGACCTGAACCCGGCAGCAAAAGTACTGCTCAAAATAGACGAGAATAGTTACGATGGCGGAACCATGGGCGCCGACCACCCCATGTCCTGGTACCACGAGTACGATGGCGGCCGCGCCTTTTACACCGCTTTGGGGCACACAGAAGAATCTTTTTCCGAACCCGATTTTCTCCAACACATCCTTGGCGGCATCAAATACGCCGTAGGCGACCAGAAGCGCCTGAAATATGGCCAATGCCGTACGCCGGAACTACCCGATCCCACCCGCTTCGTCAAAACCGTACTGGCCAGCGAACTGACCGAGCCCATGGAATTCGATATGTTTCCCGACGGGAAGATTATCCTTATCGAACGGCGCGGCGCGATCAAGATATTTGACCCCAATACGGGCCTGATCAACATCGCCTACAAGATGCCCGTACACTCCGAACATGAGGATGGCCTGATGGGGCTGGCGCTCGACCCTAACTGGGAAAAGAATCACTGGATTTACCTGTATTATTCTCCCATCGGCAACAAGGCGGTCAATTATCTCTCCCGTTTCATCTTCGTGGCCGACACCCTCGACCGGGCCTCCGAGGTCGTGATGCTCGAAGTGGCCGTGCAACGCGAAGAATGTTGCCACACCGGCGGCTGCATCGAATTCGACGAACAGGGCCTGCTCTACCTCTCCACGGGCGACAACACCAATCCCTTCGCCTCGGAGGGCTATGCCCCTATCGACGAACGCCCGGGTCGCGGCGCCTGGGATGCGCAAAAATCATCGGCCAATACCATGGATCTGCGCGGCAAAATACTCCGCATCCAGCCCTTACCCGACGGCTCTTATATCTGCCCGGCCGGGAATTTGTTTACGGATAAAGATGTGCATGTGGCCGCGGCCGCCCCCGGCCCCTCCCCTGAAGGGGAGGGGAGACGTAAAGGGGGCCTCGGCGCCACGTCTCCCCTCCCCTTCAGGGGAGGGGTCGGGGGTGGGGTTGGAGAAGATGGGGTTGGTCGCCCCGAAATCTACGTCATGGGCTGCCGTAACCCTTTCCGGCTTTCCATCGACAGCCGGCGGCATCTGTTGTTCTGGGGTGAAGTAGGCCCCGATGCCGGCGAACCCGACAGCAGCCGCGGCCCGGCCGGCCACGACGAGGTGAATCGCACCCGAAGAGCCGGCTTCTTCGGCTGGCCCTATTTTGTGGGCGACAATAAAGCCTATCGCGACTATGATTTCCGGGCCAAAAAACCGGGGCCGTCCTTTGATCCGCAACACCCGATAAACGATTCGCCTAATAACAACGGCGCCCGCGAACTGCCGCCCGCCCAGCCGGCTTTTATCTGGTATCCTTACGGCAACTCGAAAGACTTCCCGCTCGTCGGCAACGGTGGCCGCAATGCCATGGCCGGACCGGTGTATTATTGCGACAAGTACCCGGAGAAAACCCGCCTGCCCGATTATTACAACGGCAAACTTATCACCTACGACTGGATGCGCGGCTGGATGATGGCCGTTACCATCGACACAATCGGCAATTTCGGCCGCATGGAACCGATATGCGACTCCATCCGGCTCTCCCGGCCCATGGACATGCTCGTGGATAAAAATGGCTCGATCTGGGTGCTGGAATACGGCACCCAATGGTTCTCTTCCAACCCCGACGCCCGGCTCAGCCGGATCGACTACGTGCGCGGCAACCGGCCGCCAATTCCTGTTTTACAGGCAGATAAGATAGCCGGGGCTGCCCCCTGCACAGTTGTTTTTTCTGCAAGCAAAACCAAAGATTACGACGATGACCGACTGAAATATCAAATCGATTTTGGAGACGGCAGTCCGGTACTGGCTATTGTAAATAATAAAATCAGGGTGGTTGAGGCCGGCGCAGGCCATCGCAAAAAAACGAAAACAAACCCCGCCGACAGCCTGGTACACACTTACACGCAGCCGGGAACATACGAGGCCGTTTTAACCGTCACCGATGGCCGGGGCTCCACGACCTCGGCCAGACAAAAAATCAGCGTGGGCAACGAACCGCCCCTGGTGCGCTGGGATTTTGACGGGAAAAACCGCAGTTTTTACGAACCGGGCACTATTCTGAATTATCAGCTGCTGGTCAGCGACCTCGAAGACGGCAATCTGGAAAGCGGCGGTATTCTCCCGGCAGCCGTGGCTACCTCGATCGATTACCTGGAAACCGGTTTCGACATTACCCAGATTGCCCAGGGGCACCAGTCAGCAATGCAGGCAGCCGAGTACGCCCGGGGCAAAATACTGGTCGACCGCTCAGATTGTAAAACCTGCCATGCCGTGGAACGGCAGATCAACGGGCCCGCCTATCAGGCCATCGCTGCCCGGTACCGGAACAATGAATTTGCCGTGCGCGACCTGTCGAAAAAAGTGATCAAAGGCGGCGCCGGTAATTGGGGCCAGACAGTTATGAGCGCACACCCGCAGGTGAGCGAGGCTGATGCCGGCGAAATGGTGCGCTGGATACTTTCGCTCGGCGCGCCGCCAAAGCCCAAACAATCCCTGCCGGTACAAGGCGCATACGAGCTTGCTGTTCCAGCCGCCTCAACAAAGGGTAAAAAACCGGTTCCCGGTACCTTTATCTTCAACGCCACCTATAAAGACCGGGGCAGCCGCTCTCAATCTGCCCTCGACGGCAGCGAAACCATCGCGCTTCGCCCCGCCTTTCAACAGGCCGAACAAGCCGACAGCATGTCGAAAAACGTGCGTACTTACCGGCCTTTTAACGGAGATACCGTGGTGCTGAACGAATTGAAACACAATAGTTTTTTCGTGTTCCGCCACGTCGATTTGCGCGGAATTTATTCTGCCGCGATGAGCCTGGGCGGCGGCGATAAAAATTACAAGTACAGCGGGGGCAGGATCGAACTGCGCCTCGACGGGCCTGACGGGCGTTTGGTCGGTTCGGTTACCGTGCCGCCTGGCCAGGCGGCTGCCCGCATGCAATTTTCAGAACTGACCGCCGAAGTAAACCAGGCTGCCTGGCCAAAAGACGGCTCTTTTCACGATTTGTACTTTGTGGTGAAAAATGAAAAAAACCCCGCCCAGTTCGTGACGGCAGTGGATTGGGTTCGGTTTAATCTCTAACAAACGGAAACACCGGGAATATTCCTGTTAGGCGCCAGAATGGTAAGCAGGCAGCTCTTACTATTGGTCGTCATCCGCCTGCTATTCGTCGTTCGGGCGGCCAGATACTCCGTTTTTTCTCAATAGCCCCCTTGACAAAACGCAAAAACATCTGCTATCTTTGTGCTATCAAATTAATATCATTAAAACATCAAATTAAACATAATGGAAAAGATCGTAAAACCTACTTCCGGCTGGACAATGCTCGCCGTTTTCCTGATACTGCTTTTCGGTGGAATCGCTTTGATGATCATCCGGCAGTTTATCCCTGGCGGACTTGCCCTGCTCATCGCCTTCGCGCTGATACTACCCGGTTTTTTGGCTATTGAACCCAATAGTTCGCGGGTACTGAACCTGTTCGGCGCCTACATTGGATCGGTAAAAGGCAACGGTTTCTTTTATGCGAACCCGTTTTACACCAAAAAAAATATCTCGCTGCGCGCCGTTACGCTCGATGTTCCGGTGATCAAGGTGAATGACAAACAGGGCAACCCTATCATGATCGGCGCCGTGGTGGTGTATCGTGTAATGGACACTTTCAAAGCCGCCTTTGCCGTGGAGCATTACCCGGAGTTTGTTAAAATACAAAGCGAAGCCGCCGTGCGTAAACTCGCCGGTATGTACAGCTACGACAATCTGGAAGACGAAGCCGCAACCGTTACCTTGCGCACCAACTCCGACGAGGTGAACCACGAACTGGCCCGCGAGATCAGCGAACGCCTTGAAATTGCCGGTATCGAGGTCATCGAAGCCCGGATCAACCACCTGGCCTATTCCACCGAAATCGCCGGCGCCATGCTCCAGCGCCAGCAAGCCACTGCCATCGTGGCTGCCCGCAGCAAAATTGTGGAAGGCGCCGTGGGTATGGTCGAAATGGCGCTCGAACACCTCTCTGCCAAATCGATCGTTGAACTGGACGAGGAAAAAAAAGCCGCCATGGTAAGCAATCTGCTGGTGGTGCTCTGCGGCGACCGGAACGCGCAACCCGTGGTGAATACGGGGACATTGCATCAGTGAGGATAGTTAGGTTTATGAGGGTTTATGAAGGTTTATGAAGGTTTATCCCTAAACCCTCATAAACCTTCATAAACCCTCATAAACCCTCATAAACCATTTTAAACCCGGTTCAAATAAAATGGCTAGTAAAAAAAATTTTGTGCTCCGCATCGATGAAACCACCTACGAGGCGCTCGAAAAGTGGGCTGCCGATGAATTTCGCAGCGTGAACGGCCAGTTGGAATGGATCATCGCGCTGGCGCTCCGGGAGGCCGGCCGTACGCCAAAAGAAAAAAAGTCGCGGGAATCGGGCAACAACAAAACAAGCGGTTGAAAACAAAAACAAACTCCTTTTACTGGCCTCGGCTCTTTTTATTCGGAATCTTTTTCAATCCCGCTACAACGGCCTTTTCAAGTTCCTTATAACTCAGTTGCTTTTCAAAAAACCGTTCGTAGCCGCCATTTTTGTTCACAATAAGGGTGGCCGGGATGGAACCGGTCCATTCCTCGCTCACCAGATTGATCCACTCGTTCGGTGTACGTTCGTCCAAAAAAGCTACCTGGCTTTGCAGGTTTTTGCGTTTTACGAACGGTATGACTTTTTTGTCCACGTCGCGCCGGAAATCGGTGCTGATCAGTATGACCTTCACTTTTTTTCCCGCATACTGGCGGTGTAGTTTTTCAAATGCCGGCAATTCCGCCACGCAGGGGGCACACCAGGTGGCCCAGAAATTGAGCACGTACAGCGTGTCGTTTTCCACATTTTTCCAATGGGTCAGCTGTGCGGATTTAATGTACGGGATGGTTTGAGCCCCGCCGGATAAACCGGCCATCAAAAGGACAAGCAGGAAAAGTAGCTTTTTCATATCAACGGCTAATAACGCATCATACGGGCAGGTGGTTGTTTCATTTAGGCAGAAACCGGCGCTCAGACAGCGATTCGTATAAAATATACCTGGATTCGGGCTAAGTAAGGGCACTATTTGACCTAAATCTGACCGGCATTTTAACAATCCGCTTTATTCTTGCGCCAAAAATTACCCTTGCCATGCGCCAGACCACTTTGTCTCTATTCCTGTTTTCCCCATTTTTTTTGCTGTCCCAACAACCACCCGCGGATAACCTGCTGCCAAAACCCGAAAAACACCTGCGCAACATCCGGCAGCTGACTTTCGGCGGCGACAACGCCGAGGCATACTGGAGCCCCAACGGCAAATGGCTGACTTTTCAAACCAATAACCCGGCTTGGGGTCTTCACTGCGACCAGATATACGCCATGGAGGTGAAAAAAGCCGTCGCCAATAAAAACTACCGTCCGCGCGACATCAGCAAAGGCAAAGGCCGTACCACCTGCTCCTATTTTATGCCCGACGGCAAACACATCCTGTTTGCCAGCACCATGTCTGGCGCCGACACCTGTCCGCCCACGCCTCAATTGCGCCAGGGCGGCAAATACCTGTGGCCCATCTACGACACTTACGACATCTACGTGGCCGACCTGAAAGGAAAGGAGACCAAACGACTGACCGATACGCCAGGTTACGACGCCGAGGCCGTGCTCAGCCCGAAAGGCGACAAAATACTGTTCACCAGTACCCGCTCCGGCGATCTGGAGCTGTGGACCATGGACCTGAACGGCGGCAACCTGAAACAGATCACCTTCGACCTGGGCTACGACGGCGGCGCTTTTTTCAGCCCCGACGGTTCCAAAATCGTATTCCGTGCCAGCCGCCCCAAAACAGACGCTGAAATCCGTGAATACCGCGAATTGCTGAAACAGGGCCTCGTGGCGCCCACCAACATGGAAATTTTTGTGTGCAATGCCGACGGCTCCAACCTGCACCAGGTAACCCAACTGGGGAAGGCCAACTGGGCGCCGTTTTTTCATCCTTCGGGTAAAAAAATCGTATTTTCCAGCAATCACCACTCCAGCCGGGGCTATGACTTCCAGCTCTACATGATCAACGAAGATGGAACCGGACTGGAACAGATCACCACGGAAAGTATATTCAATTCCTTTCCGATGTTCTCTCCGGATGGCAAAAAAATTGCCTTTTCTTCTAACCGCAACAACAACGGTACGCGTGATACAAACGTGTTCATAGCAGATTGGGTAGACTGAACACTGCCTACTGTTTCTCTTCCCGCAAAGCCCGCCGGAGTATTTTTCCGACGTTTGTTTTGGGCAATTCGGTACGGAATTCCACGAATTTCGGTACCTTATAGCCGGTCATTTGTTCGCGGCAAAACTCTGTCAGTTCCTCTTTGGTGAGCGAGCTATCTTTTTTGACGACAAACACCTTCACTACTTCGCCCGATTTCTCGTCGGGTACGCCAAGCGCCGCCACTTCCAGCACCTTGGGATGGGAGGCGATCACGTCTTCCACTTCGTTGGGATAAACGTTGAAGCCTGAAACCAGGATCATGTCTTTTTTGCGGTCGACGATCTGGAAAAAGCCGTCTTCATACATAAATCCGATATCTCCGGTGCTGAGCCAGCCGTCTTTGATCACCTCGTCGGTAGCTTCCGGGCGCTGCCAATATCCTTTCATCACCTGGGGACCTTTGGCCTGGATTTCGCCGGTTTCACGCGGGTTGGCTACCCGGCCGCTATCATTGATGATGCGCATATCGGTGGAAGGCACGGGCATGCCGATGGTGCCAAGGCGCATGGCCGAGTCGATGGGGTTGACACTGAGCACGGGGCTGGCTTCGGTCAGACCGTAGCCTTCGGTGAGCTGGCAGCCGGTCATTTGTTGCCAGCGTTCGGCCACTGCGCGTTGCACGGCCATGCCGCCGCCCACGGTGGCTTTCAGGTCGCTGAAGTCCAGGGAAGCAAAATCCGGATGGTTCAGCAGGCCGTTGAACAATGTATTGACCCCGGTAAAAATATTGGGCCGGTGCGCTCGCCATTCCTTGATGAGCGCCGGCAAATCGCGGGCGTTCACAATGAGGATATTACGGCCACCCACGCTCATAAAGGCCAGGCAATTGACTGTAAAGGCAAAAATATGATACAAGGGCAGGGGGCACAGGGCAATCACTTTTGCTTCCGGCAGCACCGGCATGAGCCAGGCGCGTATTTGTTGCATGTTGGCGATCAGGTTCCGGTTGGTCAGCATGGCGCCTTTCGAAACACCGGTGGTACCGCCGGTGTATTGGAGGATGATGGTATCGTCCAGGCCCGACTCGAAGGGTTTGATGGTGAATTTTTTACCTTGTTGCAAACCGTCTTTGAAGGAGGCGGTGTTGGGCAGTTTGTATTTGGGCACCATTTTCCGGATGTGGCGCACGACGAAATTGATCAGCATACCTTTCAGCCCCAGCATTTCGCCAATACTGGTGACGACGACAGTTTTGATCTGGGTTTCACCGATGATTTGCTGGAGGTTGGCAGCAAAATTTTCCGCGATCACAATGGCTTTGGCGCCCGAGTCGACGAACTGGTGTTTCATCTCCCGCGGCGTGTACAACGGGTTGGTGTTGACGACGATCAGCCCTGCCCGGAGCGCTCCAAACAACGCGATGGGGTATTGCAGCATATTGGGCATCATCAGCGCAATGCGGTCGCCGGGTTCCAGACCGCGCGATTGCAGGTAAGCGCCGAAGTTAGCGCTCAACACGTCCAATTCGCCAAAAGTGAGCGTTTTGCCCATGGAAATAAACGCGGGCAGGTCGCTGTATTTTTTCAAACATTCGTCAATCATGTCGATCAGACGCGGGTACGCCTCGTCCTCGATATTGGCTGGTACGCCTTTGGGATAGTGTTGAAGCCAGGGTTTTTCTGTCATGGCATTGTTCTGTTTATTTGG
>CALEYM010000024.1 GCA_937926185.1 uncultured Bacteroidota bacterium
GTGTCAAGTAAATGATTTCACCCGGTGAATAAACGAAAAACGGCGGCAAAGGTAACAAATATTATTTTGGTAGACGGTGGACGGTGGACGGTAGACGGTGGACGGTGGAAATAATTCAGGTGACTAAAGAAACCATATCGAACGTTTTACACATCAGCCAGCGAATTTGAGGGTTTCTTCGTTTGGCATACGGTAAGGAGCAATGCCATCGCCCCGAGGTTGCCCGAACTTTTCAAATTTCAAATTGAACTTTTCAAATTTGACTTTAAAAGGCCCAATGTTAAAATTCCGTTAAGCCGTCCTTTAATTCCGGAAACAAAGCCGACGGCCAAGCGTTTTTGCTTCGTACCTTTGTTTCCGAAACCCCGGTTAAATCATTTTCCCCTTCACGAATAAATACAACACCGGTGATACGTACTTTTCTTCTGATTACCCTCGGGTTTTTGTTCGCCGCAAACGCCCTGGCCCAGCAGCCGCGGGACGATAAAAAACAGGAGTCGAAACTGATCCAGTTTTCCGGCCTCATCGTCACCAACCTGGACGGCAACATGGTGCCGGTACCCTATGCCAGTATTTTTATACCGGAAAAAAGACGCGGCACCTACTCCGACTATCGCGGTTTTTTCACCATCGTGGCGGAAAAAGGCGATGTGATCCGTTTTAATTGCCTGGGGTTTCACCCGGTGTCCAAAACGGTGCCCGATACATTGACGCAGGATCGCTATTCCATTGTGCAGATCATCAGTCAGGACACCCTGACCCTGCCCGAAGTGGTAATTTTCCCCTGGCCTTCGCGCGAGCATTTCAAAGTAGAGTTCCTGAAAATGGACGTCACGCCCGAACTTCAACGCATCGCCGCTGAAAACGTGGCCAACGAATACATGGCCGAGGCCCGCAAAAATCCGGATATCGTGCCCCACGGCGGTCGCGAAAGCGCCAATTTTTACCTGCGCCAGCAATCCCGCGAATACGTCTACATCGGCCAGACGCCGCCCATGAATATTTTCAGCCCCCTGGCCTGGGCACAGTTTTTTAAGGCCTGGCAGAACGGGGATTTTAAGAAGAAGAAGTGATAAAAGAGGGTTAGAAGGCTATCGATTACCCACAAAACCGACATCTCAAGGCCTCGGAGCACCCATTTCGCTTAAAATTATAAGCGACTTTGCTAATGTGGTAGCCGCAGCGCGGCGAAATATTTGTAGATTCAAGACGCAAACCCTGCATGGAGGTGCAGCGCACCGGAACGCACAATGAATTCAGGTAAAAATTTCGGTGCGCTGCACCTCTGTGATAGAATCGGACACATTACCTACAAATATTTCGCGGCGCTGCCGCTATTAAACCCAAAAAGTGTTCAAAATTTTAAGCGAAATGGGGGCTCCGAGGCCATGAGATGTCGGTTTTGTGGGTAATCGTTGGCCTTCAAACCCTCTAACCTCCTTCCCCTCCCCTGATCGGGTCCAAATACTCCGTATCATCCTCCTCTTTCGGCACGGGCGCTCCGGCCCCTCTGAACTCCTGTTCAATAAAATTGGCGATCCTTTTTTTGCGCGCCTCGCTGCGCTCGAATTCGGCTTTCACCGCTTTTTTCCCGCGTTTCATATCGTATTGGTCCACATTGCCCACGATGGTGTAGAACACATTGAACCAGCCTTTTTCGGCGGGCAGGGGATCGAGGTCGGGGTCGTGGCGTTTGATGCGGTTGAGCAGCATCTGGCCGGCGTTGATTTTGATTTTATAGTCGATATCGTTGTCGAAAGTGTGGGCGCCGGACAGGGTGAGGTTGAGGGCGTTGCTTTGAATGAGCATGGCGGGCAGGTAAAGCCGTTGGTCGCTGATCTCGAGATAGTTTTGAAGGCGGTTGAATTTTACCCGGCGCAGGTCTTCGATGTGTATGAAAGTGGAAAAATCCTCCAGCATTTTCAGGCCGACCAGTTCGCCGTTGGTGGCGGTGACGTCGGCGTAAGCTTTGAGTTTATCCATCAGGAACTCGTTGCGTTCGTCCCAGAAGGCGAACAGCACGACCCTGCCCGACAGGCGCCCGCGCAGGTTATCGGCGGTGACGACCTCCTGGTCGAAGTTTTCGCATTGTTCCATGCAGGTGTGCAGGTCGATATCGCGGGCGGTGATGCGCATCTTCAGGGTGGGGCTGATGGCGAAATGGGCCATGCCGTCAAGCTCGATGGCGCCCTGCATGGCGTTGGCGCTGCCGCGGATGGCGAGTTGATTATGATCGAATTCGAGGTGGCCGGAGAAATTGTCGCCTTCGATTTTGCCGTATTGAAAACGGGCGATGGAGGCTTCGAAAGTGCCTTTCAGGCGGTCGGTGAGGCGCTGCCGTTCAGCGTTGCCGGCCGCGCGCAGGGAATCCAGCGTGGGTTGGTCGCCCGTTTCCGGCACGGAGAACATATCGACCAATTGGCTGACATCGAGGTTTCGGGCATTTAAGCGGGTAGAAAATTCCAACAGGGCATTGCTCGTATTCAGGGAATCGGCAAACAATACGGGCAGGAGGTTGCGCGCGCTGCCCTGAAGGGCGAGGTCGCTGCGGCCGGCCAGCAGGTAAAAACTGTCAAGGGTCAGCAGGTTGTCTGCCAACAGCAGGCGCCCGGATTTGAAGTTCAGGGGGATCTTATTGTACGTAATTTGAGCCTCCTCGAACCGGAGTTCGCCGCCGGCGCGCACGTTGGCGATGCGGTTCATGCTGATGATGTCGGCGTATTTGCCCTGTACCGAGAGGTTGTTGAGGTGAACGAGCCCGTCGCCGTCGGAAATAGCCGGATTTCCGAATAATCCATAAGCGGCAGCCAGCGGCAAGGCGCCGTGGCAGTTGAAATCGACTTCCGGGTCATCGAGATTAGTGATTTTGAGGCTTAAATTCAGGGGTTGGCCGCCGAAATCGCCCTGAAAATCCGCGATTTCGAGGGCGCCCTGCCCGCCCGGCGCGGCGCTGTACACGGCTTTAAAGGACACGTTGCGCAGGGGGCTTTGCAGTTTTTCCGAGCTGACCCTGCCGTCGCGCAGGGCTACTTCCATGCCCACGGTGGGGGTTTGGGTTTTGCCGGCGCGGCCTTTGACAAAACCGGTGCAGGAGTAAGAACCGTTGCTTTGAAAATCGTTGAAATAACTGTGGTACGGTTCGGGCAGCAGGTCGAACAAAACGGAAATATCGCCTTCCCGGCTCAGGAGTTTCAGGTTCAGGTCGGTATAGTCCGGTTTGCCCACTGCAATACCTTCCACGGTGAAGGTGTTGCCGCCGACATTGAGTTCCACGCGCTGAAAATCGTACAGATTTTTATCCATGTCCACGGCCACGACGGCGTCGTAGTGCACGGATTCGCCGAGCAGGTAGCGGCTGTCGCCCATTTGCAGGCGGGCCACGCTGAAATCGGCCTGGCTGGACAAGTTGAACCGTTTGGCGGAAAAATCGCCGCCAAAACCCGCGTTATGCAGGTTGATCTCGGCGGTTTGCCGGGTTTTGAGGTTTTGAAAAGAGATCAGCAGGTTGTGCAGTTCGGCGTTGTCGAGGGCGAGCCGCAGGTCGCTGTCCGCGTTAGGTTCGGGTTGTTTTTTGGCCGTCGTTTTAAAAATCTCGTAATTGGCCTGTCCGCGTTCGTTGATGCGCACCCGGATACCGCCGCCGCTGACGCGCACGGTTTTGATCTCGATGCGGTCGCCGAACAGGCTGGCCAGATCGAAGCGGAACGACACTTCGCGGGCGAGCAACAGGTTGCCGCCAAAGGCGTCTTTGATCTGTACGTTGCTCAGGTCGACCGAGGCGTCGGGGAAACCGCTGAACAGCGAAAGGCTGGCGTCGCCCACTTTTAGCTCCGTTTTGAGATTTTTACCCAGTTCGGCCAATACGCGGCGGGTGATCTGGGCGTCGAAGAACAGGGCGAGAGACAGCAGCAAAAGGGTAACAATGCCCAGGGCGAGTCCTGAGCCGATGAGCAGGCGCAGCCAGAAAGGGCGGCGTTTTTTGACGGGAGAGTTTGTTCCCATACGCGTATGTTTTATTGGCGCGCAAATCTGCGAAAATCCGCGTTCGTCGCAGAGCGGTTCATCTAAAAACAGGATAACATCTCAGCCGGCATTTAAACAGGAGATTCTCTTAACAACTTACAAAACTGTTACACAAAAACAACCCTTCCGTCCTAACGCTGTTTCCGGGGGGTGTCGTACCTTTGCGGCTCCCGGCCTTCTAATTTTTCCCACACAATGAGTGACCAGATACAGCATGAATGTGGCATCGCGGTAGTGCGATTGCTCAAACCGCTTGACTATTACCACAAAAAATACGGCTCAGCCTTTTACGGCGTTCAAAAATTGCAGCTGTTACTGCAAAAAATGCGCAACCGCGGACAAGACGGCGCCGGCCTGGCCACCATCAAACTAAATCCTGCGCCGGGCGCCCGCTACATCAGCCGCAAACGCAGCAACGCTTCCAATTATCTCGCCGACCTGTTCGACATGGTGTGGGGCCGCATCCGGCAACTGCCTCAGGAGCATCTTAACGACCCCGCCTGGCTCAAAGCCAACGCCCCCTACGCCGGCGAAGTGCTGATGGGGCACCTGCGCTATGGCACGCATGGCGACAACAGTATCGAGCGCGTGCACCCCTTCCATCGCCAGAACAACTGGATAAACCGCAACCTGCTGCTGGCCGGCAATTTCAACATGACCAACGTGGACGAATTGTTCCAGGAACTCGTCGACCTCGGCCAATACCCCAAAGAAAAAAGCGATACCGTGACCGTACTGGAAAAAATAGGGCATTTTCTCGACGACGAAGTACAGCGCCTCCACACCTGGTACAAACCCGACGGCTATTCCAACCAGGATATCAATAAACTCATTTTCGAAAACCTCGATATCCAGCGCCTGCTGCGCCGGGCCTGTAAGAAGTTTGACGGCGGCTACGTGCTGGGCGGCCTCATCGGCCACGGCGACGCGTTCCTGATCCGCGACCCCAACGGCATCCGCCCCGCCTACTGGTACCAGGACGAGGAGATCGTGGTGGCCGCTTCCGAACGCGCGGCCATTCAAACGGTGCTGAATGTAAAATTCGATACCGTTAAAGAACTCAAACCCGGCCACGCGCTCATCATCAAGTGCCACGGGGCCGTGAGCGAACAACCCTTCGCCGACACGCGCGAAACACGGGCCTGCTCCTTCGAACGCATTTATTTCAGCCGGGGCAACGACCGCGAAATTTACCAGGAACGCAAAAAACTGGGCGAACTGCTGGCCCGGCCGGCGCTCGAAGCCGTGGACTTCGACCTGGAACACACCCTGTTTTCCTATATTCCCAACACCGCCGAAGCGGCCTTCTTCGGTTTGGCCGAAGGCCTGGCCAGGGAACTGAACAACTGGAAACAGGAGGAAATCCTAAAAATGCAGGAAGGTAATAAACTGACGCCGGAAAAACTCAACGACATCCTCCAGCGCCACCCCCGGCTGGAAAAACTGGTACACAAGGACGAAAAACAACGCACCTTCATCGCCGACACGAAAAGCCGCAGCGACATGGTAAGCTACGTGTACGACGTGACCTACGGCCTGGTGGAAAACAACAAAGACAACCTCGTGCTGATCGACGACTCCATCGTGCGCGGCACCACCCTGCGCGATTCGATCGTGACCATCACCGCCCGGCTCAACCCTAAACGCATCATCGTCCTGTCGAGCGCGCCGCAAATCCGCTTCCCCGACTGCTACGGCATCGATATGAGTAAGATGCGGGACTTCGTAGCCTTCCAGGCCCTGGTGCAACTGCTGCGCGAAACCGGTCGCGAACACCTCCTGCAGGAAGCCTACCAGCGTTGCAAGGCCTCCGAAAACCTGCCGTCGGAAATGATCCAGAATGAAGTGATCCCGCTGTACAATCACTTCGGCTATTGCGAGATCAGCCAGCGTATCGCGCAGATCGTGACGCCCAAAAACATCAAACCCGAGGTAAATATCATTTTCCAAACCCTCGACGGCCTGCACAAAGCCTGCCCCAAACACCAGGGCGACTGGTATTTCTCCGGCCGTTACCCCACGCCGGGCGGCAACCGCGTGGTGAACCGGGCGTTTATGAATTTTGTGGAGGATCGGGATGAAAGGGCGTATTAACACCTATCCTGACCTTCATCAAGCCCCCCTCTGACCCCCGTCATTTGAATGGCGAAATAAACGGGCATCTTTTGTCCTATCTTTTTCACCAATTCAAATGCCATGAAACACACCATGATAATGGCAGTCATCGCGGTATTTGCCGCCATGTTGCTCTCCGCCGGCAGTAATGCCCAGGAGTTCACCGAAAAAGGCAACTTCATGCTGGGCTCTGCGATCGGGTTCTCGTCCAATACCTCTAATATCGCACAGGGGGAAGCAACGGGTGAAGGGCCCGAGTCGTTCCAGTGGAACGTGTCGCCGCACATCGGCTATTTTCTGTTCGACAACTTTACGCTCGGCATCGGGCTCGACTACACCTTCAGCCGCGAAAAACAACCCAACGAGGATAAAAACGACGACAGTGACCTGTTGTTCGGCCCCTTCGGGCGTTTTTACCTGCCTTTTGGCGGCGATAAAGCCGTATTTGTGGAAGGCACCTTCGGCTTCGGCACTTCTTCCGACGACCTGGTCATCGCCGGGGAAAACCAGCATATCAGCACCGATATCATCGCCTTCGGCGCGGGGCCCGGCTTTACCATTTTTTCCAACGACGCGATAGGCATCGAAGCGCTGGTTAAATACAACTTTGCCCGAAGCCGCTTCAACACCAGCGTGGGAGGAGTGGTTACTGAAACAACCACTAAAACCAACCAGTTGGCTATTTCGCTGGGTATTCAATTCTATTTTGCAGGGTTGCGGCGGGCGAATTGAGTCTCAATGAAACAGTTTTCGCCACACGCGGGCGATCAGATTACCCTCAACCGGTGTAACCGGGGTGTCGTCGTTTTCGCCGAGAATACGTTCCTTCAACTGCTTTACGCAACGGCGTGAGACAGCCAAAACCACGCCGTTTTTTAACAATACGGTTCTTTCCGTCAGACTGTAGCGTTGCAAGGCATTGAGATTGATCATGTGGCTCTCGTGAATTTGAATAAAAGGTAAACCACCGGTCAGCAAATCGACAAACTGCCCCAGGGCACGATTGCTGATCAGTGGTTTTGCCTTATCTTTCAGGTAAACCTGCGACTTTTTGCCTTTCGAATAGGTAGCGATATACAGGATATCCCGGTGGTTGACCATTTCAATATTGCCGTCGGTGAGTGGAATGGCGACATTTTCCACGGTGGGTGGTGTCGGACGGGTATTCCGCAATAAATTTCTGATTTGTTGCAACATCATCTGTTTGTCGCGGTGCCGGGTAAGCGCCTTTCCCACCGCCTTGCGCAACGCATGCCGGTTGAGCGGCTTGCTCAGGTATTTCAGCGCCGCGAATTCCATCGCCTGGCGGATATTCTCCTGGGTATCGAATGCCGTGATGAAAATGATATCGAAATCGATGCCGTCGCGGTCGGTGAGTTCCTGCAGCAGGTCGAAGGACGTGCCGTCGGGAAGGTCGATGTCGAACAACACCAGATCGGGCGTTTCGCGGGCCAGAAAAGCGCGGGCTTCTTCCAGACTGGCGGCTTCGCCGATAATTTTCAGCTCGGGACTGTCTTCGCCCAGGTATTTGCGGAACAGATCGCGCGACGACTGGTTGTCTTCAAGGATAAAGGTCTTCATGTTTCAGTTGTATCGGTTATTCCAAAATCTATGGTAACCGCGGTGCCGCCGCCGGGACGGTCGCCAATGTCGATGCCGATGGGGATACCCATTTCGGCGAGCAGCGCCACGCGGTCCTGCACCAGGCTGACGCCCCGGGGTTTAAATTTACGGGGCGAGCGCGACTGCATTTCCCGCGCGGCGGCGCGGCCGATGCCGTTGTCCTCGACCTGGCACCGGATGCCATCGTCGAGGCGGCTCAGGCGGATGGACAAATGTCGCGGCGGCCCGGTTTTCGGAATCAGCCCGCGTTTGATCGCATTTTCTACAAAAGGCTGGATGATCATCGGGGTAATGAAACAATTGCCGGGTTCCAGCTTGTCGTCCACCGCGATATCGAAAGTAAACATGCCGGGTTTCTGGATTTGCTCCAGTTCTATGTAATAAGTCAACAGTTCGATTTCGGCGGCCAGCGAGATTTCCCGGTTGCCTTCCCGGATCTTGTCGAGGTCGGAGTTGATGCTCGACTCCATGAACCGGCGCAGCAGAATGGCCAGGCGCTGGATTTGCTGCACGGCATCGGTCGTTTTTTCCGCTTCCACGAAGTGCTGGATCGTTTCCAGCAGGTTGAAAATAAAATGGGGGTTGAGCTGGGCCTGGAGGGTTTGTACCTGGTAGTACTTAATGAGGCGCTCCCGCTCGACAGCCATCTCCCGGGCCTTTTGAGCTTCCCGGCGCGCTTTGCGCCAGGCGCCCAGGCCGAAAAAACCGAGCAGGAGCAGGATACTGCCGGCAAAAAGCGCATAGCGGTAAAAATGCGGTTCGCGATAGAGGGGCAAACTGACTTCGAAGGCATAGCGGTCGGTTTCCACATCGGCTTCCGAGATGCTGCCCGGATGCCGGCTGCGCACTTCGAAGGTGTAGCGCCCGCTGGGCAACTGGGAGAAAAAAGCGAGGTTATCGCCGCTCCAGTCGCTCCAGTCGTCGGAATAGCCCATGAGCCGCCAGGAATACTGTGTTTGCAGGGGGCGCTGGAAGCCGATGCTCTCGAACCGAACCGTCACCTCGTTTTCTCCCTCCGGCAGTACGATGCCTGTCGCGCCGGAATAGGGTACCCGCTGCCGGTTGATCTGGAAAATACGCACGCGGGTAGGGTAGTCGCTCAGGGAAATTTTGCTTTTGTGGAGGAAGGCGATCTGGTTGGAACAAACAACCCAATAATTTCCTTTGGAATCGAGCATGCCACTTCCGAGCATAGGATCAATGCCGGTAAAACCGTTGAACTGGTTGTAGGCTTTTACCCGGTCAGAACGGTCGCGGCGCCAGGCATTTAGATTCAGTACGTATAATCCGGACAAATCGCCGATCATAAGCAAACTATCCGCGGTTTTCAAGGTATAAACCGGCCCTTGTATGGCATGATCCGCGACTTTTATAATATCCTGTTTGTCGTCATTCCGGAAATAAAGCCCATTATTGCTGCCGAACCATACGCCGTTTTTGGTATCCGGCTCCATGCAATTAACCTCTCTGAACGGTAGTTCTTTGTTTTCCGGATTGAAATAAACTATGTTGCCAGATTCGGGATTATACCGCACGATGCCTTTCCATACCGGGCTAAACCAATACCATCCCTGGCGGTCTTTTGTCATACATAGTATATGCCCTTCGGATGCCTGAAAAACAATAGAATCCAGGCGTTCCTGCGCAGGATCATAAGTATACACCCTTCCTTTGCTACCGGCCACCACCTGGTTCCTGTCGGGATCATAGAAACTATACAGGGTAATAGCGGGAGATGTGGATGGAATCCGCAGCACATTCCTGAATACGTTTCCTTTTTTCTGAATGAGCCCGCAAGAATGTGGAAAATAAAGGCTGCCGTATCGATCCCTGGAAGCGCCGAAGTAGAAGAGGTCGTGTTCCGGGCAAGGGAAAATGGATGAGGGGAGGTCAACGGGTTGCAGCTGATTCCGGAAAAAACGCTTAAGCCCGTATCCATACGACCCGATGTAGAAAGCGCCGGCATTATCCTCAACCAGGCTCCAGGGCATAGGCGCCAACGTCGCCGGTATTGCATGAAACCCGTCGGGAACATATTGATACAGACCGTCTTCTGCGCCGAACCAAATAGCGCCTTCCCGGTCTCTAATCATAAACGACGGCGTTGAAATGGGAAGATTTAATTCACGGGCGTTCTTCGAACCGGGCTGGGTTTGATATATTTTGTTATTGCCGTATGAATAATAATAATTAGTATGATCGGTGGTAGAAAGACATTTAAGGTCGGCGTTTTTTTTAAACGAAGTCTCAAAATGAATGGAGTCAACAACCGATTTTGATATCGGGTCTGACATGTAGGACCAACCGCGGCTATCTGGTAGCGTAATCTTAAAGGCCCCGCCGGCCATCCGGTTGCGGGCATCGGTTAAAAAGTGCTTGTCATAAAATATAGTATCCCTCACCACCAGCCGTAAATTTTTGTCTAAACCGGAAATTATATTCCGGCCGGGGTTGGCATAATGTGTAAAATACAGGATTGGTTCGTCTCCTTTCGTCAGGCGAAGCGTATCTTTTCGCAGGATAACCTGTGCAGAATCGGCGCCTAATTGCCATACAAATGGACTCATTGAATGGCTGCCTAATACCAGGTTGCCGAAGATAATCAGTTCACTCAATGACGCCTCCGGCCGGTAGCGCCATTGCACCCCGTCGTACCAGCCATAGCCTCCGTCGGTGACCGTCCATATATTGCCCGACTGGTCTTCTGCAAATGCCCTGGACCTGAGACTGGGGGTGTCATCACCCAGCCGGAAGTTTTCAAATGTCCTGCCGTTGAATTTACTGATCCCGGCTTTGGTACCCACCCAGATATACCCCCGGCTGTCCTGAAACATACAGGTCACCTGCTGCTGCGCCAGTCCGTCGTGCACGGTAAAATGCCGCAAGGGCGGCTGCACGACCTGCGCCCGCAAGGAAAGGGCCTGCCCCAACAGCAGCAGGGCCCAGCAGCCAATCGCCGGCATACGCCGGATGTTTCGGGTCATGCACCAAAAATACTTCATGCTGTGCAGAAACAAGGTATTCGCGCGAAAAATTGGCCGTATTGCGGGAAAATCCGGTTGGCTAGGCGGCGCAAGCGGTCGCACGCGGCGGCGGATATTTTGGGGAAGCCGGATTTGCAGGGGAAAGGGCCGGATTTGAGGAATTTGGACCGGTTGCGGGAGGGTGAGGAAAAAGACATGAGAAATGAAATGCAAAATTGCACTATTGTAAGCGTTGAAAACTTCATAAGATGAAAAACAGGATATATATCGCTATTGGGATAGCAACCTTATCTTTTGGATTGTATTACCTATTGGTTACTATGCAAAAGGAGAAATTACTAAAGGTAAATACAAGTTTCCTTAACAATATTGCCGAAGAGATAAGAAATGCCGGCAGTCTTGATGACAGTATTCAAATCCTTGACAAATGGCACAGTCTTGCCAAAATTCCTCCATACAATGAACAATTGTCTGCAGAGACAATGGAGGTTTTTGATCAAATTGAAAGTTTGAAATCCATACAAAAAGATGAGAAAGATTGGCGTAAAGCGCAAAGCGAAAACTTCATCGAATCCTACGAAGAGTATATTGGGGATAACCCTAAGAAGCCGTCTGAAAACCCCTACAGAGCAAAAAAAGTACTCATAAATCGTA
>CALEYM010000025.1 GCA_937926185.1 uncultured Bacteroidota bacterium
TGCGGCAACCTGCGGCAATATCGACTGGCCCTTGCCTGCACCGGCGAATACGCCAATTTTCACGGCGCGTCCGGCTCGAACAAAGCGCCTGCCCTGGCTGCCATGAACACCACCATGACCCGGGTCAATGGCGTTTATGAACGCGACTGCAGTATACGAATGAATATTATTGCCAATAACGACGAGGTTATATTTACTGATCCCGCCACCGACCCATATTCCAACGGTAATGGCAACGCCATGTTGGGTCAAAATCAAACTACCTGCGACAATGTAATCGGTTCGGCTAATTACGATATCGGCCACGTATTCAGCACGGGCGGGGGCGGTATCGCCAATCTGTCGTGCGTGTGCAACAATTCCGCCAAGGCGCGCGGTGTAACCGGTTTGCCCAGCCCGGTGGGCGACCCATTCGATATAGATTACGTTTGCCATGAAATCGGCCATCAATTCGGCGGGCAACACACCCAGTACAACGACGACTGCAACCGGAGCAGCCCTTCCGCCATGGAACCCGGCAGCGCGTCCACTATCATGGGTTATGCCGGCGTGTGCGATCCCAGTATTCAACCCAACAGCGACGACTATTTCCACGCCAGGAGTTTGCAACAAATCGGAGCGTTCGCGACGGGCGGCGGAAATTCCTGCGCCCAACTGACACCCAATGGCAACAGCGCGCCCACGGCTGCAACGCTGACCAACCGATCTGTGCCACATTCCACTCCTTTCGTGCTGAGCGGCAGCGCAACCGACCCCAATGGCGACGCGCTGACCTTTTGCTGGGAGCAAATGAATGCCTGGAGCTCACCTACGCAACCTATGCCGCCGGAACCAACCAACGTGAGCGGGCCGGTATTTCGCACCCTCGATCCCGCGGGCGACCCCAGCCGGTATTTTCCCAATTTCAGCGCCGTCCTGGCCGGGGTTACCCCGGTATGGGAAGTGCTGCCTTCCATCGGCCGGTCGATGAGTTTCCGCATGACCGTGCGCGATAATAATCCTGGCGGCGGTTGCACAACGGAGCGGAATATGACTGTCACTACTTCAGGCTCCATAGGGCCATTCCAGGTGAGCTCGCCCAACGGGGGAGAATCGTACCAGTCGGGCGCCCCGCAAACCGTCACCTGGAATGTGGCCGGCAGCAATAACTCCCCGGTAAGTTGCGCCAACGTCGATATTTTACTATCCACCGATGGCGGCGGGAGTTTCAGCATCTTGCTGGCCAACACGCCCAACGACGGCTCGCAAAGCGTTACCTTCGATGTGCCGCCTACCGCCGAAGCCCGCACCTGATCCAGGCCGTTGGAAATGTTTTTTACGACGTGTCGGATGGCAATTTTGAAATTACCGGGGCCTTGCCGGTCGAACTGATGGCTTTTCATGCTATATATCAAAACGGAGAAGTACAGTTGGAATGGAGCACTGCCACGGAAATCGAAAACCGCGGCTTTTTTATAGAGCGCAGTGGCGGCAATACATATAATTTTCAGAACCTCGCCTGGTTGGAAGGCGCTGGGAACTCAAGCCTGCAACAGACTTACCGGTATAGCGACCGCGATATAAGGCCGGGCGAAACTTATTATTACCGCCTGCAGCAAACGGATTTTAATGGCAATATAAATTTTTCCGTTATCCGTTCCGTAACAACCGGGCATGCAGGTGGGGAAATCCTTTTGCAACCGAATCCGGCACAGGATAAAATCCGGATTCAATGGCCAAAAGGCGTCGAGGAAGAAACAGCGCAGATCATTATCGTGAATGCCGACGGCGGAGTAGTGCAGGAAATGCCCTTTACTGCCGGAATGGACGAACTGGAAGTTAAAACGTTGCCACCGGGTTTGTATCTTTTACAAGTGGCATTTAATGGGAAGACTTACAGCGGCAAATTTTTCAAATCCTGAGTGACGCCGCCTGCCGTAACGCCGTCTGACAGACGGCGTTACAACCAGCCCAGGAACGGCTCTTCCAATATCCCCTTCAACGTGACGAGGAATCGCGCCGCATCCGCCCCGTTGATCACCCGGTGATCCCAGCCGATGGTCATGGGCATCATCAGGCGCGGCTCAAAGTCCTTGCCGTTCCAGTGTGGTTCGTATTGGGCGGCAGTGATGCTCAGGATGGCCACCTGAGGCCAGTTGACAATGGAGATCATATTGGTGCCGCCGATGCCGCCGATGTTGGAAATGCTGAACGTGCCGCCTTCCAGGTCTTCGGGTTTGTTCTTGCCCTCCCGGGTGCGGGCGCTCAGTTCGCTGAGTTCGATGGATATTTCGGTCAGGCTTTTCTGATCGACATTGCGGATAACCGGCACCAGCAGGCCGCGCGGCGTATCGACGGCAATACCGATGTGGTAATATTTTTTATAAACAACTTCCCGTTTTTCAATGTCGTAGCTGGCGTTGAACTGCGGCATTTTGCGCAGTACGGCGGTAATAGCTTTGGTCAAAATGGCTGTTGTGGTAAGGGCGCCGCCCGCGGCTTTTACCTGGTCTTTGTACTGCTGGCGCAGTTGTTCGAGCCGGGTAATATCGGCTTTTTCCGAAATCCAGGCATGGGGTATGGCATTGAAGGCATACACCATGTTGTCGGCGGTGATGACGCCGATACGGCTTTGCGGTTCGCGCTGCACCGGGCCGAATTTTTCGAAGTTAGGCAACGGTTTGTGTGCCAAAGCCGGTCCTGCTGCTCCGCCAACACTGCCACCACCGGTATCAATCTTTTGTTTTACGAAATCCACCACATCCTTATAGGAAATGCGGCTGGCGCCATCCTGCGGGCGCACGTCGGCGAGGTTGACGCCGAGTTCCTTGGCGCGTTTGCGGGCCAGCGGACTCACGCGCAACGAACCGGAAGCAGCTTTACCGGCCGGAGGAGCAGCGGGCTGTGCTGCCGGCGCGGCAACCGGTTCGGCAACAGGCGCCGCGGGCGGCGGTGTAGCCGGTGCAGCGGGCGCAGCCGGAGCGGACGCCGCCGGGGCAGCGCCGCTGAGTTTCAGGCGCAGAACAGGCGTACCTTCCGTGACGTCGTCGCCTTTTTTTACCAATATTTCTTCCACCACACCGTCGGCGTCCACGGGCATTTCCGCGTCTACTTTGTCGGTGCCCACGACAACCACGATCTGTTCCTTGCTGACTGTATCGCCGGGTTGAATGAGGATTTCCGTAATTTTTCCGGTGACGCCGTCACCCAATGACGGCAGTTTGTATTCGTATGACATGCAGGTACCGCTTATGTTTGATTGGTTTGATTCGTTTTTGGCCCGGCAATTCTATGTTTACCCAATTTTGAAAGTTTGGTAAACGTGGCACCGGGCAAAACGGTTTTCCATCGAGCGGCAAAGATGAAGCAAGTTTGCGTGAATACAAACTGACGCCAACGCTTTTAGCGCATATTGATCCAATGACTAATGACCCAATGACGATTAATGACCCAATGACCACTAATACCCCGTCAGCAATTCGCCGTAACTCGGATGAGCCATTGGCATGGCGCGCAGCTTGTGATAGGAAATACCCTGGTGCATGGCTAATTGTATCATACCCAGCAATTCTGCTGCCTGCTGACCGAAAGCGGCAGCTCCACGGATCAAGCCGGTTTGGTCATCGACTTTAATACGCAGCAAACCCGATGTTTCTCCTTCGAGGTGGGCCTTGAGCAGACTGGAATAGTGTTTTTCGACAAAAAAAGCATCCTCCTCACGATGCATATCGCCGATTTGACCGACAGGCGGGTAGGTGTAAGCCATTTCAATAAAAGACTTTGGCCGCAACAAGGCGGTTCTGTCATTCAACAAATGCTTTACGGCGACACGGGCCTGCATAGTGGCCCGGTTAGCGAGCATGGGGGCGCCGGTCACGTCGCCCACGGCATAAATGCCGGGCTGGCTGGTTTGGCCAAACTCATCGACAGCCAAGGCTTTTTCCGGCGTAAGCACGAGGGGAATGGCGTTGGGGTCGTAGAAACTGAGATCAGCGGCGCGGCCCGTGGCCAGAAAAGCGTAATCCGCCTTATACCGCAAGCCGGCGTTTGTTTCAGCTTCCACGGCATTTTCCATGAGATGCACCGCTTTTACCGCATCTCTTTTATAAACCTGAATATGCAGTCTTTTTTGCAGAAAATCTTCGAGGATCGCCGCGATTCGTCCATCCAGTCTGGGCAGCAATTGAGTGCTATTGTGCAAAATGGTAACAGGGATACCCAATGCAGCGAACGCGAAGCCGTATTCCACCCCCGTAACGCCGCCGCCGGCCACCAGCAGGCTTTGGGGTAGTTCCGGCAGGGTCGCGGCATGTCGAGGGGCGAATATGCGCGGTGGCAAGGGTTTGACATCCGGGGAAAATACGGGTTCAGAACCGGTAGCAACCACGATATAACGGCTGTCCAACAAATGGATTTTGCGGCCTTCCATTTCCACCCGCACCTTTCCGGGCGCCAGGATAGCGCCTTTACCAGCTACCGCGGCCACTCCCGCATCTTTTAAAATGTCACGATAGCGACCTGAGGCGGATTCGCTTTGCGCTGCGATCCGCGTTTTGAGATTTTCCAGGTCAAACCGGGCAGATTGAGCGCCCAGGGCATAATAAGCGCCATTGCGCAGGGTACTGGCTGCTTCGGCTGCCTTAAGCCATACTTTGGAGGGTACCAGGCTACCCCAAACGGCACGGCCGCCTGCCCGCTGGTTTTTGACGATGGCAACCCTTAAACCTTCCCGCGCTGCCATTACAGCCGCTTCAATACCACCAGGGCCACCGCCTATCACGATGAGATCAAAGTTTGATTTTTCCATAAACTCCTGCAAAGTTGATTGGATTAGCTCTTGTAAATTAAGGCTGAAATATGGACTTAGTTGTACTTTTTAACGATAAATACCGATATTAATCTGATACTTGCACAGCAGGCTGATAAATTGTAATCTTGCAGGCTGCTCGAAATCTTTCACCAAATAAAAAATCATGATGTCTTCCCTTCAAACGATCCAGGATATAGACCCTGCCGGACTCTGGCAGCGTTTTTATGAAATCAGCCGGATTCCCCGCCCCTCAAAGAAAGAAGAACGCATTACCGCACATTTCGAGCAATTATTCAACAAGCTCGGAATAAAATACGCCAAAGACAAAGTGGGCAACCTCGTGGCCCGCATACCGGCCACCAAAGGGTACAAAAACGCGCCCATCGTAATACTACAGGGTCATAGCGACATGGTATGCGAGAAAAACCGCGGCACAGCCCACGACTTCGACCGCGACCCCATCGAATTGCTGCGCGACGGCGACTGGATACGCGCCGACGGGACCACGCTCGGCGCCGACAACGGCATCGGCGTGGCTGCCGCACTGGCCCTGCTCGACGACCCCACCGCTGAACACGGCCCGCTCGAAATACTGATCACCGTGGACGAGGAAACCGGCCTCACCGGCGCCAACCAACTCTCCGGTAAAATGCTGAAAGGCAGGCTGCTGCTCAACCTCGACTCGGAAGAAGAAGGCGTGTTTTATATCGGCTGCGCAGGCGGAATGGACACGGCGGGCGCCTTCCGCGTTCAAACTGCCCCGGTTCCGTCAGGCGATCACAAGGCCTTTGTGCTGCGGGTGTCGGGCCTGACTGGCGGGCATTCTGGCAGCGAAATCCATACCGGACGCGCCAACGCGCTCAAACTCCTGGCGCGTGCCCTGCATGCCCTGTTGCCGATTGCCGCGGGTATCACCAACGTGCAGGGCGGCAGCAAACGAAACGCCATTCCCCGGGAAGCGGAAGCAACCATTGTATTCCCGGTTGCCGCCGTTGAAAAAGCCCGCGCCATTGTCGCTTCTCTGGAAACGGCCTTTCAAAACGAATTCAAAGTCACCGACCCCAATACGCGCCTGACACTGGAAACGGCTGCAACACCGGCGACCGTTTATACTAAATCTCTCTCAAAAAAGATTGTCGACACCCTGCTGGCCCTGCCCCATGGCGTCATCCGGATGAGCGCCGACATCGAAGGCCTGGTGGAAACTTCCACCAACCTGGCCACCGTCGTCAGCGACGACAAAACCATCACGGTCGGCACCAACCAACGCAGCTCCGCGGAGAGCGCCAAACAATACATCGCCGCCAGCGTAGCCGCCGGCCTGCGCCTCGGCGGCGCCAAAGTAAGCCAAACCGACGGCTACCCGGGCTGGCAACCCAACCTGCAGTCGGGCCTGTTGCGCATCTGCAAAGATGTTTTTGCCCGGATGGAAGGCCGCAAACCGGAAATCAAGGCCATCCACGCCGGCCTGGAATGCGGCATCCTCGGCGGCAAGTACCCGGGCATGGACATGATCTCCTTCGGCCCTACCATCACCGGCGCGCACTCGCCCGATGAGCGGGTGCATATTCCGGCAGTGGCGTCGTTTTATGCGCTGCTGAAGGAAGTGTTGAAGGCGGTGGCGGTGGGGAAGTAACGGCTTTTCGATTTAGCCAGAAAAGAAAAATTATTTTTGGCTAAATGTATGAAAAAAAATGAAATTTAGCCAAAAATAATTTTTCTTTTCTGGCTAAATCACTTAATTTTGAGGAGATTTAGCCAGATATAAAAATGGATCCAATTTTCATAGGTCGCCAGGCAGAAAAAGCAATTCTTCAAAAAGCGCTCGAATCGAGGGAGGCGGAGATGGTGGCGGTTATCGGGCGACGACGTGTCGGGAAAACGTCCCTGATCCGTTCAGCGTATGAAAACCGGATCGATTTCGATATAACTGGCATTCAAAATGCCACGACCAAAGAGCAGCTGCAAAATTTTACCAATCGGCTAACCACTTTTGCCAAACCTCTGCTTCCCCTGCAACAACCGGCCAATTGGCTGGCGGCATTTCAAATGCTGATCACCTTTTTGGAAGAGAAAAAAAAGCCTGAAAAGCAGGTTGTCTTTTTCGATGAACTGCCCTGGATGGCTACGCGGAAATCTGATTTCATAAAAGGCCTTGGGTTTTTCTGGAATAGTTGGGCTTCACAAAAAAACATCATAGTGGTTATTTGCGGATCGGCGGCCTCCTGGATGATCAACAATATCGTGCGGGATCGAGGCGGCTTGCACAACCGGATCACCCGCCGGATTCATTTGCAACCATTCACCCTGGCAGAAACAGAGGAGTATTTTAAAAGCAGGGCCATCCGCTTCGATCGCTATCAACTGATTCAGTTATACATGGCCGCGGGCGGCATCCCGCACTACCTGAAAGAGGCAGAAGGCGGAAAAAGCGCGGCTCAAAATATCGATCAGATGTGTTTTTCACCGGCCGGACTGCTTAGAGACGAGTTTTCCATGTTGTATTCCGCCCTTTTTGACCACCCTGAAGATCATATCCGGATCATTCGCTCGCTCGCCGCCGGATGGCAAGGCTTAACCCGTAATGAGATCATAGAAAAAGGAAATTTGCCCAACGGTGGAAATACTACCCGCGCCCTCGAAGATTTGGTTACTTCCGGCTTTATTTCCGCGTATTATGCCTTTGGCAAAAAGAAAAAGGAAATGCGGTACCGCCTGACAGACGAGTATTCGCTCTTCTATCTGAAATTTATAGAGGAATATAAAGGAGAGGGGAAAGGAATATGGCAAAGCCTGAGCCAAACGCAAACCTGGAAAAGTTGGAGCGGCTATGCTTTTGAAAATATCTGCCTCAAACATTTACCACAAATCAAAAAGCAACTGGGCATTTCAGGTGTTTATACAGAAACCTCCTCATTTTACAGCAAAGGCAACCGGTATCAACCGGGTATTCAGATCGATCTCCTGATCGACCGGAACGATCATGTGATTAACCTGTGTGAAATGAAATTTTATAAGGCGGAATTTGTAGCTACCAAAGAATTTGCAAAGGAAGTCCGGACAAAAATTGCCCTATTTCAATCCCTGACCAATACCAAAAAACAAATTTTCTTCACGCTTATCACTACTTTCGGCTCCATACCCAATGAATACAGCATTGGACAGATCGACCAAACCCTTACCATGGACGCGCTTTTTGAGCCGGAGTAAGAAAGACTACCGCGGTTTCAGATTTTGGAAGTTTTGCTATCTTCCAAAACTCGCGGCGCCGGTTACGCCAAATTCCATTCTCCGATGAATGTTTGATCTTTCATCAAAAAACCCAACAGAAAATTTGCGTAACCGGCAGACTGGGTTATTTTTGCCTCCAACCCGCATTTCGATACCCGTATGCATACACCAGACGCAAACGTATCCCATTCCATCCCCCGCTTCGGCCAAACCGCCCGCCGCGACGCCTGGTGGGTAAGCCCCATCGTCACCTTCATCTGCCTGTCGGCCTTTGTGATCTACACCACTTGGGCGGCCTTTCAGGGCGAGTATTATCACCACGGCTCGTATTTGTCGCCTTTGTATTCCCCGGAGATATTCGGCGATTCGCCGCACAGCCTGTTCGGGCCGAAACCCGGTTGGTGGCCGGGTTGGCTGCCCTTCTCCCCTGCCCTGCTCATTTTATGGGCGCCGGGTTTGTTCCGGCTTACCTGTTATTACTACCGGGGCGCTTATTACAAAGCCTTTTTTCTCGACCCGGTTTCCTGTTCCGTATCGGAGTCGAAAAAACGGTACACGGGCGAGCGCGCTTTCCCGTTGATTTTGCAAAATATCCACCGCTACTTCCTGTTCATCGCACTGGGATTCTGGCTCTTTCTGCTTCAGGATGTATGGCAGGCGTTGTGGTTTACCGATCCCGCCACCGGTGAAAAAACCTTCGGCATCGGGGTGGGTACACTCGTGCTGGCGATCAACGTGGTCTTGCTGGGCGGCTATGCGTTTGGCTGCCATTCCCTGCGCCACGTGATCGGCGGCATGCTCGACCACTTGTCGGGTTCGCCGGTACGATTCAGGGCCTACAAGTGCGTCACCTGTTTCAACCAGCGGCACATGATCTGGGCCTGGTGCAGTTTATTCTCCGTTGGCTTTGCCGATATTTATGTCCGGATGTGCGCCATGGGCATTTGGACCGACTGGAAAATCCTGTTATGAATACTTACGATACTTTCGATTACGACGTACTGGTGATCGGCGCCGGCGGGGCCGGATTGCGCGCGGCCATAGAGGCCTCGGCGCACGGCGTCACGGTGGGCCTCATCTGCAAATCACTGCTGGGCAAAGCCCACACCGTCATGGCCGAGGGCGGCGTGGCCGCCGCTTTGTCGAACGTAGACGAACGCGACAATTGGAAAGTGCACTTCACCGACACCATGCGCGGCGGGCAGTACCTGAACAACTGGCGCATGGCCGAACTCCACGCCAAAGAAGCCCCCGACCGCGTACGCGAACTGGAAGCCTGGGGCGCCCTGTTCGACCGCACCAAAGACGGCAAAATCCTGCAACGCAACTTCGGCGGACACAAATACCCCCGCCTGGCCCACGTGGGCGACCGCACCGGGCTGGAAATGATCCGCACCCTGCAGGATCACGGTATCCACCAGGGCGTATCGGTGCACATGGAATTTACGATCATTTCCCTGCTCAAATCCGGCGACCGCGTATCCGGCGCGCTGGGCTACGACCGGGAAAGAGGCCGGTTCAACGTTTTTCGCTCCAAAGCGGTGGTGCTGGCCACCGGCGGCGTAGGGCGGGCCTACAAGATCACCAGCAACAGTTGGGAATATACCGGCGACGGCCATTCGCTGGCCTACCGCGCCGGCGCCGAGCTGATCGACATGGAATTCCTGCAATTCCACCCCACCGGCATGGTGTGGCCGCCCAGCGTACAAGGCATCCTGGTCACGGAAGGCGTGCGCGGCGAAGGCGGTATTTTGCTCAACAAAGAGGGCCGCCGCTTTATGTTCGACGATATTCCTGACCTGTACCGCAACCAAACGGCGGACAACGAAGAAGAAGGCTGGCGCTACACCCAGGGCGACCGCAATGCCCGACGCCCACCCGAATTGCTGACCCGCGACCACGTGGCCCGCTGCATTGTGCGGGAGATCAAAGCCGGACGCGGCAGCCCGCATGGCGGCGTGTTTCTCGACATTTCCTGGATCAAAGAAAAGATACCCAACGCGGCGGAAGTCATTAAGAAAAAACTGCCGAGCATGTACCACCAGTTCAAAAAACTGGCCGACATCGACATTACCAAAGAACCCATGGAAGTAGGCCCCACCACCCACTACATGATGGGGGGCATCCGCGTGGATGCCGACACGCAAATGTCGACCGTGCCTGGACTTTTCGCCGCGGGCGAATGTGCCGCCGGCCTGCACGGCGCCAACCGCCTCGGCGGCAATTCGCTGTCCGACCTGCTGGTATTCGGCAAACGCGCCGGCGAATATGCCGCCCTGTTTGCCAAAGAACACGGTTTTGAAAAAGTGGATGACACGAAAGTAAAATCCATCGTCGGCGAATCGCTCCAGCCTTTCGGGCGCGCCAACGGCGAAAATCCCTTCCAGGTGCAATACGACCTGCAGGACATGATGCAGGACCTGGTGGGTATCGTGCGCAACGAAGCCGAAATGCAACAAGCAGTGACCGAGCTGAAAAAATTACAGGAACGCGCGCAAAACGTGAAAGTGGTGGGCAACCGCGAATATAACGGCGGCTGGCACACCGCGCTCGACCTGCAAAACCTGCTCACAGTATCGGAGGCTATCGCCCTGGCCGCCCTGCAACGCAAGGAAAGCCGGGGGGCGCATTTCCGGGAAGACTATCCGTCCAAAGATGACCAGAACGGGAAATTCAATTCCGTGGTCCGGATAACTGCCGACGGGCAAATGGAAATCAGAAAAGACTCGCTGCCGGAGATTAGGGAAGATCTTAAGCAAATTATTGCAGAATTAAAATAACCCCAATCATTTAAAAGAATTTGGGCCGGCCATCGAAAGAACGGCAGGAATGAAAATGACACGGGCCGCTCAAATCAACAAATCAACAAATCAACGATTCAACAAAGATGGCAACCGTATCCTTTACCATATTTCGGGGCAATTCGCCTGACACCGGCGCCTTCGAAACCTATTCCACGGAAACGGACGAGGGCATGGTGGTGCTCGATGCCGTGCATAAGATACAAGCCGAACAGGCCAACGACCTGTCGGTGCGCTGGAACTGCAAAGCCGGTAAATGCGGCTCTTGTTCGGCGGAGATCAACGGCATGCCCAAACTGATGTGTATGACCCGGCTCAGCGACCTGCCGCTGGACAAACCGGTGCTCCTGCAACCCATGAAGGCCTTTCCACTGATCAAGGACCTGGTGACCAATGTGTCGTGGAATTTCGACGTGAAGAAAAAGATCAAAAAATTCAAACCCCGCCCGCCCGACAACACCGACGGCACCTGGCGCATTGCCCAGGAAGACGTCGACCGGGTACAGGAGTTCCGGAAGTGTATCGAGTGTTTTTTGTGCCAGGACGTTTGCCACGTGTTGCGCGAACACCGGATGCACGACCAGTTTATCGGCCCGCGTTTCCTGGTATATTCGGCCGCGCTGGAAATGCACCCGCTGGATACGGAAGACCGTTTGCCGGATTTAAAAAATTCGGAAGGTATCGGGCTTTGCAACATCACCAAATGTTGTACTGCCGTGTGCCCTGAAGAGATACATATTACCGACAATGCGATCATTCCCCTGAAAGAACGGGTAGTGGACCGGTTTTATGATCCGTGGCATTGGTTTTTGCGCCTGTTCAAAAAATCGTAACTTTGAGTACCCGGATGCCTGACGTTTAAAATAAAACTGCGCCTTATGTTTAAGCTCAAACCTATATCCAAAGCAGGAATCCCCGAAGCGTTGAAAAAAGCCGAGCGGTACCGGTTGCTGAACGAGCCCCGCCTGTCGGAAAGCATTTGCGAGGACATCCTCGATGTCGATCCGGATAATCAGCAGGCGTTGGTGACCATGCTGCTGGCCATTTCCGATCAATTCGGCCGGTATTCCGCGGTCACGATAAATAAGGCCCGCCAACTGTTGCCTTTGTTAAAAGACGAATACGACAGGCACTATTATGCCGGGATTATATGCGAACGGCAGGGTATCGCCTTGCTCGAATTGGGCGCCTCCGGCGGCGGCCACTCGCCGTACGAATGGCTTACCGAGGCCATGGAGTCCTTTGAAAAAGCGGAAGCCATCCGGTCTTCGGGCAACGATGACGCAATCCTGCGCTGGAATACCTGCGTCCGGCTGATTGAAAGCCGCCATTTACAGCCTCAACGGGAACTTTACGTGGAACCTCCCCTGGAGTAAATCTCAATTCTTGTTCGAAATCTTCAGATAATTTTCGAGTGCCACGGCAATGGAAGGCGCTTCAGGCGTACCGGCCTGAATATTGACCGTCATGCCGCTTTCCGTCACGGCGTTATAAGCAGCTTTGCCAAAAACACAAATGCGGCGGTCTTCCTGTTTGAAATCGGGAAATTGCTCGAACATGGATTTAATTTCCAATGCCGAGAAAAAGGCGATGATATCGAACTTGATGTCTTTCAGGCCGCTCAGGTCGGTATTAACGGTGCGGTACATGACCGCTTCCTGGATGGGCACCTTCAGGTCGGTAAAAAACTTGACGATGTCGGCGTTTCCCGTATCGCTGCAGGGCAGGAAGAATTTTTCTTCCTTGTTGCGCAGGATGTACGATTTGAGTTCCTGAATAGCTTTGGCGCCGTTAAACACTTTGCGCTTGCGGAACATGATGAACTTTTGCAGGTAATTGGCGATGGTTTCCGTGGCGCAGAAGTATTTGGTTTCTTCCGACATTTTGATGCGCAATTCGCCGCAGAGCCGGAAGAAATGATCCACGGCTGTTTTACTGGTAAAAACGATGGCAGTGTAGTCGTTCGGATAGACCCGGTTCTTTCGATACTCTCTTTCCGTAAGCCCTTCCACCGACACGAACGGAACAAACTCGATGCTCACGTTGAACCGTTTTTCCAATTCATCGTAAGCGGTGCGCTGTGCGGGGTTGGGCTGTGAGATTAAGATTCGTTGAACCCTTTTGTAGGTCTCTTCCTGAACAGGTGCAGCAGTTGCAGACATTCGGGAGTTTTGTTTATGTGAAATTTGTTCGGTGACCGGTTTTTGATTCATGCCTGGGAGGCGGTGTAGTTTGGTTAAGGCTTGTATCGCAAGACGCCCCGGAAAAGTTCCCTGCCAATCCGGTTTCTATTGCTTCGTCAACATCGCCAGCTTGATCAGAATAAATACCGGGGCAATTTCGACGGTGCAAAGGTACAACAAAAAGTGAAAAAGATTGCCGCTCAAAAATTTCCGTCCGATAGCGGCGGCCCGCAGCGAGCGGTAAGCGTAAAAAACCAGGGCCAGCCCAAGCGCCCAAAACACCAGAAAACCGCTGTATTGCTGCACAAACGCTACCAAAAAATTGAACGGGATCAGGAACAAACCCAGCACACAATTGAAAATAAGGATCAAAAAGTTGTACTGCCGCACTTCAGTAGATACGGGATACAGCCAGCCGATAAAGGTCAGAAAAATGTGTTTGGACAAAAATAAGAAGCAGGAAAGCAACATGCTAACCGCGAGAAAACCGAGGTTGTTGAAATCCCGGGGATTAAAAAAACGGGCGATCAGAAAAATAAAAGCCCCTGCATTCAGCAGAAAACTGGCGTACAGTAAAAAATAAGGGGTGCTGCCTAAAAAACCGGAAGCTTCTTTTTGCGCCACAGAAAGCGCGCTGTCGTTCAGAAAACCCCGCCAGGCCTTGATTACCACGCTGCGTTTGCTGGCAATAGCAAAGGACAAAAAAGCTACCAAACCCACCAGCAGCCAAAACAGAAACAGACTGGACAAGGGTTTTCCCCTGGGCAATGCCTCGAGCGGGCTGAAACCCGTCTCAATGCTTTGGCTGATACCGCTGGAGGCGCCGGGTATCCGGTGTGGTACCATATCGAATGGATTGGCGACGGACGTGTCGGGCTTTGCCCGTTCCTTCACAGCAAGTTGAATACTTTTCGGCAAGCGGGCAGTAATATCAAACGGATTCAAATTTGTTGCCTTTTGGGCCCATAGCCCGTAAAGACAAATGAGGTTCAGTAAAACAACCAATCCTTTCCGCATGCGGCAAAGGTAAAAAAGGTTTCTGGTTGGAAGGTTAGAAGGTTTTTGGTTGGAAGGTTAGAAGGTTTCTGGTTGGCTCCAACCTTCTAACCAAAAACCTTCTAACCTTCCAACCAGAAACCTTTTCTACCTTTGCGCCTTACCAGACAAAATCATGCAAATAGACGTAATTCTTGGCCTGCAATGGGGCGACGAGGGCAAAGGTAAAATCGTAGATTACCTGGCCGACCAATACGATATCGTTGCCCGCTTTCAGGGCGGCCCCAACGCGGGACACACCCTCAAATTCGATGGGAAAAAATTTGTGCTCCACACCGTACCCTCAGGTATCTTCAGACCCAAGCTCATCAATCTGATCGGAAACGGCGTAGTGCTCGATCCCGTGGTGTTCCGGCGCGAACTGCAATTCCTCGAACAAAACGGCGTGGATTTTCAACGCCGCCTCCTGATTTCCCGCAAAGCCCACCTCATCCTGCCTACCCACCGCTGGCTCGACGCCGCCAGCGAAGCGCATAAAGGACAGGCAAAAATCGGCTCCACCCTGAAAGGTATCGGCCCCACGTACATGGACAAAACCGGCCGCAACGGCCTCCGCCTCGGCGACGTGGAACTGCCTTCCTTCCGCGAGCAGTACGAAACACTGAAAAACAAACATCTGGAACTGCTGAAAATGTACCCAGCCGTGCCATTCGACCTGGAAGCACAGGAAAACACCTGGTTCGACAGCCTGAATGTATTACGCGCGCTTCCCTTTGTCGACAGCGAATATTACCTGGACGACGCGCTGGCCAACGGTAAAAGCATCCTGGCCGAAGGCGCCCAGGGCGCCATGCTCGACATCGACTTCGGCACCTACCCTTTTGTAACTTCTTCCAACACCATCACGGCAGGCGTATGTACCGGCCTCGGCGTGGCCCCCCAGCGGATCGGCCGGGTGATCGGCATCAGTAAGGCCTATTGCACCCGCGTGGGCGGCGGCCCGTTCCCGACGGAACTGGACAATGAAACCGGCGAAAAATTGCGCGCAGAGGGCCAGGAGTTCGGCGCCACCACCGGTCGCGCGCGCCGCTGCGGCTGGATCGACCTGCCCCAATTGCGCTACACGATCCTGCTGACCGGGACCACCGAAATCTGCATGACCAAAATCGACGTTCTCAACTCTTTTGCCACCATCGCCGCAGCCACACATTACCGCTACGGCGGCGCCGAACACCGCAACCTGCCTTTCGATCTGAGCCGGATCGAAATTGAACCGGTGTTGAAAAACTACGCCGGCTGGAATTGTTCGCTCGATACCGCCCGCTCGTTCGACGACCTGCCTGCCGAGGCTAAAACGTATTTGAACGAACTGGAAGATTACCTCGGCGTGCCGATACGGATGATTTCTACCGGGCCGGAACGGGAAAAGTTGATTGTCAGATAATACTCAAACGCCAAACTGACTCAGATGATGATCCAAATGCAACCAGCTCAGCTCGCCCCATTGTCGCGGCGTCAGTGCCCCGAAAGCGTGGTGTGGGCGCCAGGGGCCGTTCGGTCCCAGTGCAAATGCCGCTTCGAGATTATTCAGCAGGCGTTGTTTTTCCCGGTCAAAATCGCGTTGTTCGCGTATGACGAAGGCTTTCAGGGTGGGCAGGTTGCGCAGGAAGCGGGTGCTGCGCAACACAAACCAGCGCATAAGGGGCCGGGTGATAAAATTCCCTTCCCGGGGCGGGCTGATCTTGCCCAGGCCGGTTTCCAGCGGCACGTTGACATGGGCGAGCATTTGTGCCGGGTTCATTTTGCCCCATTGACGGGGTGAATCAGCTTGTAAATCGCCAATCCGATTTAACAGTTTTTCGTAGTCGCCGGGATGGAATATGGTAGGCTTGGCCACGGGACAAAGGTGCAAATCATTTCGCCTTTTGGGGTTTTTCCGGCGCACTTTCCACGAACTCTATACCGAGGTGCAGCCATTCTTCCAGTGCGCGATCCGAATCAAGGCCTTCGGCGCCGACGTAGAGAAAACCTTTGAGCGGTTTCTTACTTATTCGAGTGCAGTGCCAGGCGGTTTCCCTCCGTATCAACGAAGACGGCCATGTAGCCGTGTTCGGGTGAAATTTGCGTTTTGGGCCGGATCACCCGGCCGCCGGCCGGCTCCACCCGGTCGAGCACGGTTTGCAGGTCGGGATTGCCGTTGAGGTAGATCAGCGGGCCGTGGGTTTCGCTGGGCCGGTACGATTCGTGCTGGCACAAGGCTGCGCCCACTTCGCCGTGTGGGAAAATGCCCATTTTCAAACCGCCCAGATCGAGGATTTCCGTGTCGATTTGAAAAATAACGTCGTAGAATTTTTTCGCGCGGGCGATATCGGTTGCAGGGATTTCAAACCAGGTGGACCAAGGTTGCATACTGTTTTTTTTAAATAAAACTATTTGCAAAAATAAGGTACGCGGCAGGATTTTTGCAAATTTTAAAACAAAAAATTTTAAAATATTTATTCCGTCACTGCCTCACGGCGCGCCCGTGTTGTGTGGAGATATTCAGCGCGCTCAGAAAGAAGCCCGACAGGATGATCTGTACGCCCAGCACGATAAAAGTCAGCGCCGGAAACAGCAGGCGCAGGTTGTGATAGGGGTCGAGATCGCCGAATCCCTGGCTGTACCAGTAGAAAAAGCTGAGGAATGCCAACACGGCGCCGGTCAGCAGGAGCAGGGCGCCGGCGATTAGCCCCCTTTCAAGGGTCAGGTACCGCTGTAGATTTGCCATGCCCGGCGATTCCGGGAAAACGCCCATGTGGATGCTGTAAATCCTGGAGGAAATAAAAAACGACACCAGTTGAAAACCCAGAATGATAAACAGGTAAGCGAACAACAGCGTACTGATACCCAGCCGCACGTGTTTCAACTGCAGGTCCTGAAAACTAAGCAGAATTGTTCCGATCAGGCCCAGGCCCATCAGAACAATTCCGGGGTACAGAAACAGCCAAGCCGGGCTGAACAGCAACATAAAGCGCAGGTGCCGCCACCCGTCCGACCAGGTACGCAGGTGCGGTTTCCGGTCGCGGCCATCGGGATGAAGGATGATGGGCACTTCCGCCATTTTAAGGCCGAGAATAGCGGATTTTACGATCATCTCCGAGGCAAATTCCATGCCGCCCGTACAAAGTCCCATTCGCCGGTACGCGTTTTTTGAAAATCCGCGCAAACCGCAGTGGAAATCGCCAATACCGGTATTAAAGAAGAGCCGGCCGACAAACGATAATACCGGGTTGCCCAAATAACGGTGCAGGAAAGGCATAGCGCCGGGGCGTATGCCGCCTTTGAAACGGTTGCCCATAACGAGGTCGTAACCTTCGGTCAGTTTGCCGTAGATACCCGACAGTTCGGAGAAATCGTAGCTGTCGTCGGCGTCGCCCATAATCACATAGCGCCCCCTGGCTGCTTCTATACCGGACATGAGCGCGAAGCCGTACCCTTTTTTTTCCGCCGGCACCACCCGGGCGCCCAATTCTTGCGAAATCCGGACGCTGTCGTCGGTCGAGCCGTTGTCGGAAATAACGATCTCGGCGTTTATGCCGGCTTTTTCAATAAATGTTTTTGCCTTGCGGATACAAGCGCCCAACGTGCGCTCTTCATTCAGGCAAGGCATGACGATGCTGAGGTCAAGTTGTTCCATAGTTATGCTTAAGGGTTTAGAGAGGGTTTAGAGAGGGTTTAGAGAGG
>CALEYM010000026.1 GCA_937926185.1 uncultured Bacteroidota bacterium
GCTATCAGACAAAAAAAACTCGGCCCGGAGCACCCGGATGTAGCCGCGTCATTTAATAACCTGGGGCTTGTTTATATGCAAAAATGGGATTTCGAACGCGCTGTCCTGTTTTTTGAAAAAGCGCTGGAAGTTAAAATAAAAAAATTAGGCGCTACGCATCTTGATGTTGCAAGAACCATTGGTAATTTAGGGCTTACCTATTTACAGAGTGGGGATTATGACAGAGCTGTTGAATTCCTTCAAAAATCGCTGGAAATCAAATCACAAAAGCTTGTTCCAAATCACCCGGCCATAGCAACTTCGTATGATCACCTCGGACTCGCGCATTTGCAAAAAGGAGAATATGACCGATCTGTCGAATACTTTCGAAAGGCATTGGAAATCAATATAAAAGTATTTGGGGCTCAGCATCGCGATCTGGCAGTATTATATCATCATTTAGGACAGGCATTCGAGCAAAAAAAAGATTATGACCCGGCTGCTGAGTATTACCAAAAGGCGTTAAATGTTGCTTTAAGTACGCATACTGCAAGCCATCCGGATATTGCTCAATATATGGTCAGGACAGGAATCATTTTTTTACAAAAAGGAGATTTAAATGTTAGCAAGTCATTTATTGATCGATCGTTGAATACCCTTCGTTGGGAAGGCCTTGCTTCTTTACAAACAACCTGGTCAATTCCGGTATTGGTCGAAACGCTTTCTGCCAAAGGCACTTTGTTCCTATCCTACTATTTGACTACTAAGGAAAAATCATATCTCTATACTGCTTCCGCATCATTCCGCGAAGCCCTTTCGGCTATTAATTATCAAAGAAAAAACCTTGAAACAGCTAGCTCTAAATCCACTATTTCCGGTAAAGTGACCGGATTGTTTGAAGGTGGCGTCTCTGTAAATTGCACGCTTCACCGGCTCACCGATAGCCTCCATTACCTCAATGATGCCTATTACTACACTGAACAATCCAAAGCCCTGACTTTATACGAATCAATGAAAAACATCCAGGCCCTGCACCTCGCCGAAATTCCCGACAGCCTGCTTCAACAGGAAAATGATCTACGGGTAGATATAGCTTATTACGATAAACGCCGGCAGGCTCTTGTTATGGAACGAAAAGCAGAAACCGACTCCATTGTCCTGAACCTCAGCGGCAAACTCTTCGATCTCCGACACGCTTACAATTCCCTCATCCGCACCTTCGAAACCCACTACCCCGAATACTACCGCCTCAAATACGATCTCCAAACCGAGGATGTAACGAGCATCCAACGCGACCTGCTTCAACCCGACCAGGCCATGCTCGAATACTTCACGGGCGACAGCAGCATCTATATTTTTCTCATCAAAAAAGACGACTACCGCGTTATAGAGGTCAAAAAAGACTTTCCGCTGGAAGCCTGGGTACAGCAATTGCGGCACGGCATTTACGATTATTTCGCCGATTCGACCCGAAGTACATCCTTATACGAATCCGCGGCAACCGGATACCTGACAGCTGCCCAACGGCTTTACGAGAAACTGCTCGCCCCGGTAGATTCGTTGTTGCCAAAACGGGTGATCATTATTCCCGACGGCGTTCTGGGTTATGTTCCTTTCGAGGCACTGCTTACCGGTCAGGCGGCCGAACGATGGGATCACTTTCAGGATCACCCCTACTTTTTCCGCCGGCACGACGTGAGCTACTGCTATTCCGCCACGCTGCTGCGCGAGATGACGCAACGGCGGCACAAAAAAGCACCGAAAAGCGCCTTGCTGGCCTTCGCGCCTTTTGAAAAAAAGAGCTACCGGCAACTGCACGACCTTTTCGGTAACCCGGTGACGGACACGACAGCCATCGGGGAGGAACTGATTTCGGGGTCTGACCGCCACGAATTCGATTCTTTGCCGAATACCGGCGAGGAAGTACACCGCATCGGCCAATTATGGAGCGGCGGGCGCTATTTACTCAATGCCGACGCCACCGAAACACAATTCGCCAGTATGGCCGGCGACTATCGCATCCTGCACCTGGCCACACATGGGGTGGCCGACCACCGCGCGGGCGACTACTCCTACCTGGCTTTTGCGCAAATCCCCGACAGCGTCGAAAACGAACTGCTTTACGTCCGCGAGATATATAACATTTCTCTAAACGCCGATCTGGTGACGCTCAGTGCCTGCGAGACGGGCATCGGCGAACTTCAACGCGGCGAAGGCATTATCAGCCTGGCGCGAGCATTTTCCTACGCCGGGGCAAAAAGCATCGTCACTTCCCTGTGGGCAGTGGACGACGCGCGCACGAAAGACCTGATGATCGCCTTCTATGAGAACCTGGACAAAGGCGCGTTCAAAGACGCGGCGCTGGCCGATGCGCGGCGCGATTTTTTGAACAAGAACAATGGCCTGGACGCGCACCCCTACTTCTGGGCGGGGTTTGTGGCGATCGGGGATATGAACGCCATAAAATAATTCGAATAACACGGGTACTTTTTGTTTGCAGGTTGAATTAACAGAATAGTTATAGAAAGATAAAGGAAAGGTCGCGGAAAGGCCCTGAAAAGGTGGTTTTGGAAAAAAACGGACCTCGATATTTGTATCCGCAAGGCCGTTCCCTTTCAGGGCGGCTCAATAATCCGGTTGATTACTTTTTTATATCGTTTCACTTGTCGTCTGCCGCACCTGAGCGGCAGGGACCCAATATCCGCTTTGTCATGAAAAAAGCTTGCTTTCTATTACCGGTAGTATTGGTGTTGTGGTTATCCGCCTGCACCTTCGAACTGGCCAGGCCTGCCAGCCCCTGCAAATGCCCGCCTGAAAAAACCAAAGCACAAAAACCAAATATGTTATCATCAAAAACCATTTGTTATGAAACCGGTCTGCATCACAACGCTGATTACAATATTGTTTCCCTGGAACCTGCCTGCACAATGCCCGGTAGATATAACTTTTACTACCCAGGAGCAGATTGACCGCTTCAAAACCGATTATGCGGGTTGTGCCGTTTTCCCCGGTAATGTAACTATCAGGGGCAATGAAATTGTCAATCTGAAGGGACTGAACGGCATCACGCGGGTGAACGGTTATTTATCAATCGGTAAAACATCCCTGTTGAATCTTGCCGGTCTGGACAGCCTTCGTTATGCCGGTTGGCTTTCTGTGCACCGCAATCCCCTGCTCACCGATTTGAACGGCCTGGGCCGTCTCGATTCGGTCGGAAACCTGGGCGTTTTCGGGAATCCCGCGCTTACCCATTTAAACGGACCGGAGAATCTCAAATACATAGGAGCAGACTTGCATGTGTACCTGAACCGGGCACTGACCGATTTAAAAGGATTGGATAGTGTTGTTGAGATCGGAGGCGCGTTTTTTCTATACCAAAATAACAGTATAGCCGGTTTGAGGGGGCTGCAAAATGTTCGATCGGTCGGCGACAATTTCGTTATTGCCGAAAACGCTGTATTAAGCGGATTATATGAATTAAGCGCGTTAACAATGATTGCTGGAGAAATATTTATTATGGATAACCCGATCCTGCAAAGTTGTTCTATAGAAAGTATATGCCAGGCCCTGAATAATGGCCCGGATTCGGCAACCATTTCAGGGAATGCCCGCGGGTGTTACGACCAGACAGAAATAGCGGCCGGTTGTGGCAAATAAGTCAACGTGATTTTGAATCATTAAAAAACAATAGAAGATGAAACACTTATTCCAATTTTATCGCGCGGCATTCCTGACCGCCGTGTTTGCCAGGATGCTGCTGGGGCCCATTGTTACCGATGCCCAGGACTTAGGCTTTGAGTGGGCCAGCCGGCTGGGCGGAAGTTTTGACGATGAAAGCTGGTCCGTCGCCGTCGATGCATCTGGCAATGTTTACACGACCGGATATTTTCAGGGTATGGTCGACTTTGACCCGGGGCCGGGCGTGTTCAATCTTGTTTCGGCCGGCAATTTTGACATTTTCGTCAGGAAAATGGATGCCGAAGGCAATTTTATATGGGCCAGGCGGATGGGCGGAAGCGCCACCGACTGGGCACTTTTTATTGCCGTCGACGCCTCGGGTAATGTTTACACCACCGGAAGGTTTCAGGGTACGGCCGATTTTGACCCGGGGCCGGCAGTTTTCAACCTGTCATCAGCCGGCAATTTTGATATTTTTGTCAGCAAATTGGATACAGCCGGCAATTTTATGTGGGCCAGGCGGATGGGGGGGAGCGGCGACGACAGAGGTTATTCCATCGCCCTCGATGCAGCGGGCAATGTTTATACCGCGGGGTATTTTTCCGGTACGGCCGATTTTGATCCCGATATTTTAACACCGTTCCTCCTCGTTTCAGCAGGCAATTTTGATATTTTTATCAGCAAATTGGATACAGCCGGCAATTTTGTTTGGGCCAGGCGGATGGGCGGAAGCCTTGAAGACTGGGCTTTTTATATGACCCTCGACGCATCGGGCAATGTTTACACGACGGGAAGGTTCCATGGCACAGCCGATTTTGACCCGGGCTCGGGCGTGCACAACCTTGCGTCGGCAGGGAACGCTGACATCTTTGTCAGCAAATTAGACACGGCCGGCAATTTTGTATGGGCCAAACGCATGGGAGGGAGCAGCTATGAAGGCGGCTATGCCATTGTTATAGACTCTATGGAAAACATCTACATAGCGGGAGAATTTGTAGGTACGGCCGATTTTGATCCCGGGCCGGCGGTGTTCAATCTAACTGCAACGGGCATGTATGATATTTATGTTTGCAAGTTGGATACGGCCGGCAATTTTATGTGGGCCAAAAAGATGGGGGGAGACGTTAATGCGCTCCCGTATTGCATCGCGGTGGATGAGCCGGGAAATATGTACATCACGGGGTCTTTTCGAGGTACGGTCGATTTTGACCCGGGGCCGAATGTGTTTAATCTGACATCGGCCGGCAGTTATGATATGTTTATCTGCAGATTGGATACAGCCGGCAATTTAGATTGGGCCGGGCAGGCAGGGGGAAGCGAATGGGATGACGGTCTTTTTATTGCCCTCGATGCGGCCGGCAACGTTTACATCACGGGCGTTTTTAGTGGCACGGTTGACTTCGACCCCGGGCCGGGCGCGTTTAACCTGACGTCGGCAGGTAATTGGGATGGTTTCGTAGTCCGGCTCAGCCCGTGCACGGCCCCGGCAGCCAGGTTCTCTTTTTCAATACAGGGCGCTTCGGTGCAGTTCTCAAACGAGTCCACCGGCGCGGCATCGTGGCATTGGGACTTCGGCGACGGCCAAAACAGCACGGAAACAAACCCTGTACATACCTATACCGCCAACGGCGTCTTCACCGCGACACTGACCGTCGCTAATGCCTGCGGCGATACTTCGAGGTATGAACAGATCATCGGCATAACCACGGGCGTTTTCGTGCCGCAATTTCTGGAAACTTTTACCGTATGGCCCAACCCCGCCTCCGGGGAATTCACCTTGTATCTGGCAGGTAAACCGCAACAGAACACCGCTGTTGAATTGTTCGATGACAGAGGCCGGGAAGTACTCCGTGAAACGCTGGATTTTCAATCCGGCTCGGTGCGGAAAGTGTTTTCCTGCGGTCACCTGCCGCCGGGATGGTACTTGCTGCAGGTACGGGCGAACGACGGCACGGCAGTGGCTAAAGTGGTCGTGCAGCGGTGATCATTCCCGGTTGAACCCAGTGCCTGTGCAACGGGCATCGGCGAGTTCCGGCAAGGGGAGCGGGTTATATTCCGGAGCGTACCTTAATGAAATAAACACATTTTGATGGGTACCTTACCGCGACTATTTGAATTAATACACAGAAGTTAATATTTAGAAAGCCGGTTAACATTTTTCGGGCTTGCCGTATTTATCAGCATAATCCTGTTTTATCATTTCTAACATTATTTCACTTGTCTATCCAGTCTCCTGCCTGGAATGACCCTGCCTATGCCATACCATGAAAAAAGCAACTATCGATGGCTGGCAGATAAGCGCATTTAAGTCTGTCGACGCCGGGAGTCCGATAAACAAAACAGCTGGAGTTAAACAATAGTCTTACAGCAATACTGTACCGCTTCGCGATAACATTGATCGTGAAATGACTCCCGGGTCATGGCGCTTTCTATTGAAATTAAAATATGATAACCATGCTTCGACATGCATCTGTAAACGACCGTTCCGCTTGCTATAAAAATCAATCGCTGACTGCAACCGGGCAGCCGTCCAAAATTTGGCGCCGCGCGCGCCTGTTTTTCAGGACGGCACTGATTTTGCTCGTCGCCGCATTAGTTCTCCCACCTTTACGTTGGTGGGAACGGAGGCGATATAACAAAAGAATTGCGGGATTAAAACTGCCGGAAGACCCTGTTTTTATTTTAGGGCATTGGCGCAGCGGCACGACTTTTCTGCATTATCTTTTAGCCTGCGATTCGCAATTCGGCACGGTATCGAACTTCCAGACTTTTTTTCCCTGGTTCATGGAAGCAAGTCCGGAAAGTCGGCTGAAGGCGATACTGGCGCGCGCGATTCCCGCGAAACGATGGGACAACATGGCGCTTTCACCCGACAGCCCGCAGGAGGAAGAATTTGCGCTGCATCGTCTATTCGGCGCCTCGGCATACCGCGGCTGGTATTTCCCGAAACGCCTGGATTTTTATTTTCAAAAATACGCCCTGTTACGGTTCGACGACGGGGATGGGCGGCATCGTTTCGGGCGGCAATACCTCGGCCTGATAAAAAGATTTACAGCGGCTTGCGGCGGTAAACGGCTTTTACTGAAAAACCCGCCGAATACGGGAAGGGTGAGTCTCTTGCTGGAACTGTTCCCGAATGCCCGGTTTATTTACCTGAACAGGGAACCGGCCGAGGTTTTCCATTCGACCATCCGCATGCACGAACAACTCCTCAACCGCTTTGCCCTGACATCCCGCGTTGGCCTGGATTTGCCGGCATTCGTACCGGCTTTTTATGCCCGCCTTCAGGAGCGGTACGAATCGGAAAAGGCCCTTATTCCGACCGGTAATCTGATTGAAATCGCTTATGAGCGGCTCGTACGGGAACCGGAACAAACCCTGAACGACATCTATGCCGGACTAAACCTGCCCGGTTTTTCCGCCGCCTTGCCCGCCTTCAGGGCATTTATTGACCAACAGAAAAGTTTTCGACCCGCGGTTTACGACCTCTCTGCGCCGGAGCGCGCGGCAATCCGGCAACGGATGAACACCGGAAAACCCAATACTATCACAGCATAAAAAAGCGAAACGATGAAAGCATTAAAATTCACGATCCCGGTCTGGTTGTACCTGGCCTTCCTGTGTCTGGTGTGGGCAAAAGCGACGCCGCTCTATTTCCTGTTACTGATCGCAATGAGCCGGCTAAAACCGCGTCTCGGCGAATTCAGCGAAACGGAATTACGGCAGGAATTGAAGTTTTTTTATGGCAACAAACTGATGCAACGCGTAAAAATAGCCGGTGCGATTTGTTTGGTTATGTTCAGTGCGGTACTGTTTTATTTGGTGTATGTCCAGACCCCGCGTGGATGGAATTTTGCCATCCTCGTACTCGCGACGGCCTACAACAACGGCAGTTTTCTGCTCCCGCTGGCGCACGATTTTTCCCATGCACATTCAGCGGGAAAACGCCGTTTAGGCGATCTGCTGCTGATTATTCTCGGCCTGCCGTTTTTTCACGTCGATCATATTTACGGGCACCACGAGCAGGTTGGCACTTCCCGCGATAAAGGCAGCGCTAGACTAAATCAAAGTTTTTACGAATTTCTGATCAATTCTTTTCCCCAAAGGATCAAACGCAGTTATTCACCCGACAGTGATCTGCCGCGGGCGGTAAAAACGCGGTTACTCCGTGCTAATTACTTGTTTACGGGGCTACTCGCGGTATTTGGGGCTGGTTTATATGTCATTCAGCCTTTGCTGTTATGGTTCTGGCTGGGACAAGTCATAGGGGGATACGTCATATACGAGCTTACAAACTATGTCCAACATTACGGTCTCCGGCGCTTACCCGGCGAGGCTGTAGGGATAGGGCACTCCTGGAACAGTTATTTCAAATACCCGAATTATGTCGCCTGGTTTCTCATGGTGCACTCCCCGCATCACGTGGAACAGCCGCTCCATAAAATCAGGTCGCTGTTCGGTCCGCGGCTGCCGTACTCGCCTTATCAAATGTTGCTATTGGCGCTGTATCCTCCGCTCTGGTTCCGCGTGATGAATCCATTGGTTGCAAAAAGTCGCGGGCACGCCATTAATAACCAGGACATTCCGAGAACCCCGGTGGCGGGTATTCCACTCACTAAAAATTACGATATTTATGATACATCCGTTTGACATTCAGGCAATCCCGGTCAACTGGCACTCCTTTTTTAAATTCACGGGAGAAATCGCGATGCTGATCTTTTTGTTGGGTTATTGTCGCGGCAAATTGCCCCGGGCACATTGGTCGGGCGGTATCGTTTTGGCCGTGTTTTTTGTAGTTGCAGGCTTGGCCGGCGCGCGTTTGTTTTCCCTGTTCGATATTGCCCTGAGCCGGGGCAGGATGCCCGATTGGAGCCTGTTTTGGATTGCTCCCAGATTCGGCGCTCTGCGCTGGTACGGCAGTATGTTATTTTACGCCGCGCTGCTGCCGCTGATTATCCGCGGTATCGCGCCCGCCCATCGCTGGAAATGTTTCGACCTGTTCGGCCTTTCCACCTGCCTGTTCATCGTTTTTCTGAAACAAGGCTGTCAGTTCTCGGGCGACGGTTGCCACGGTAAATTAACCACCTTGCCCTGGGGCATGTACTACGAGTGGGGGGAAATGCCGAGCCTGCTGCCTGTGCACCCCACGCCGGTGTACGACAGCCTTTTTCACCTCCTCTTTTTCCTGTACCTGGTGCGTCGGTGGAAGCAGGGCGCTCCCGAGGGGCAAACGGGATTGTTATTCTTCGCGGGCTCTGCGATCTTCTGCTTTGTGCTGGAATTCATTCGCATTAATCCGCCTGTTGCATTTGGCCTTACGCTGGCCCAATGGACTTACCTGGCGATACTACCTGTTTGCTGGGTAACCGGGAAATACCTGCTTCCCAAAAAAGGACTTGTTCACGCATCGGCGCCTGTCGCCGCGCCGCTCACCGGGCGCAAACCGCGGGCTAATTCTACTGTAAACCTTCACTTTTAAATTTTTTTATTATGAAAAAACAAATCATTCCGTATTTGCTGGCACTGATACTGTCCGGCGGCCTGCTTTTCCGGGCTTCGGCCCAGGAAGGTATGGGGGTTTCGCCGCTTAGTTCCGACAAAGCCTTCGTGCAAGCCAATGGGTTGCGAACACCGGCTGCGAGGGAGGTGACGCCGCCCGATTTGAACCGTTTACTGTCGGAAGACGCCCGCTTCGGCTGGCCGCGGTTTGCCGCCGGGATTCCCGTCTCTTTTGATGTGATGCGGTCCGGCGAATGGCAGACATTGGCAAACGGTGACCGTCTTTGCCGCATGAGCCTCCGGGCTAAGGGCGCGAAAGGCCTGACGCTTCACTACGCCGACTTTTACCTGCCTCCCGAAAGCCGCCTGCACATCTATAACAAAGATAAAACGCGGGTACTCGGCGCTTTTTCGAGTTTCAATAACCCCGGTGGCGGGCGTTTTGCCACCGCCATGATCCAGGGCGAGGAACTGACGCTGGAATATTATGAACCTTCGTTTTGCCGCGATCAGGCGCGCCTCGTCATCGATCTCGTGGGGTATGCGTACAAGCCGGCGGTTGTTGAACGCTCCGGCGGCGCCGACAGTCTGTACATCAATTGCCCGCCCGGCGCCGATTGGCAGCAGGAAAAGCGGGGTGTGCTGGTCATTCTGATGAAATTCAAAAATTCGAACGACGTGTTTTGGTGCAACGGGGCTTTGCTGAACAATACCGCCGGAGATAAGACCCCCTACGTTATGACTTCTTACGACGGCATATTCGGGCCCAAGCATGTTTTCGGCCTCCAACCGTCGTTCGACGAGGTTATTTTTTATTTCAATTGGGAATACAAAGACTGCGAAGGTCCCGCGCTCTCTCCCAACCTGGCCACCATGGTAGGCTGTACCGAAGTTGTCAACGATCAGGCAACGAATACGCTGTTGCTGAAAATTAACAACGATATTCCACCTTCTCCGCATCGGCCCTATTTTTTAGGTTGGGATAAATCGGGCGCCATCCCGGCAGACCCTGTTTGTATCTACATTCCGGTGAACGACTATAAGCGGCTGACATTTTTCACCAAACCTTTATCGAGCCCGCAAGACCCCGTGCAGTCGCCGGTGGATACCGGCATGGTTTATTCCGGAAATATTTTTTGGCTGACACGTTGGGATGACGTGAATTTTTATGCGCCGCCGGGCGCCCCTTTACTCGACAAAAAGGGCCGATTTACCGGATTTCATTTCAAATCGGATGGCGGATGCAATGGGCGAAACGTGTACTTCACCCGTTTCTACAAATCCTCCCCATGTCAGATAAATCCGTTTCTTGACCCCGAAGAAGCCAACGTTGAATCCATTGACGGGCTAGACGGCAGTTGCGGCAATTTAACGGGGCCGGTGGTCGAGTTGGACCAGGCCGTCATGGGCAAACTTTCGAAGTTTATCAGCAAAGAATTGCAGGGCAACTACAAGGTACTGGAGCAGGCCTACATCCGGCACCAACGGGAGATCGACCGCGCGCTCACATCGGACGACCCGAAATACCGGGAAGTGCGCACGGCGCTCGAGACATTGAAACAACGTCTGACACCGGCGTTTTTCAGGGCGTTCGTTTATGAAAAGGAAAACATACTCCGGGCAGAGGATTTGGACGCGTGGAAGCATTTTCTGTCAGCGTTGAGTAAAGTAGTCGGCTCCGAGGCCTTCACCAGAGATATGCAAAAAGTCAGCCGCCTGTTCGACGTGGCAGCGGGCAAAGACCTGAAATCCGGCCTTATCGCCTTCGACCGGGCGTCATTTTCGGAAACAAGCACGGCGGATACGCTGGCGCCCGTTCAGCGGCTGAACGCCATACTGCTCGGAAATCCCGGCATCGTCACTACCCTCCGCTACGAATTACCGTACGCGGGCAAGGTTGAGATCGTGCTGATCGATTCGGGCGGCGCACTCCGGAAAATGCTCCGGAGTGGGTATGAGGAAAGCGGCATTTATACTTTTGAGATCGACAAGCATGAACTGCCGCCGGGTATCTACTTTGTACAATGCGCCCTGAACGGCGCCACCGGGAAACAACAGAGTGTACAGAAACTGATCGTTCAATAAAACATTGTATCGCCATGCTACTTATCCAACTCACCGGCCTCTCCGGCGCCGGCAAAACCACCCTCGCCCGCGCCGCGGAACAAAAACTCACCGCCCTGGGCTACAAAGTGGAGATCATCGACGGGGATGAATACCGCGGCCACCTGTGCGGTGACCTGGGATTTTCCAAAGCGGATCGTATCGAAAATATACGGCGCCTGGGCTTCGTGGGTTGCACGTTGGCCCGGCATGGCGTGATTGCGCTGCTGGCGGCTATAAACCCTTACCAGGAAGCCAGGGAATCCCTGCAAAAAGCGCATCCTTTTGTCAGAACGGTGTATGTTTCATGCCCGCTGCCGGTTTTGAAAAAACGCGACGTAAAAGGACTGTACGAACGGGCTATGCTTCCCGACGACCATCCGGAAAAGCTGGATCATTTCACCGGGGTGAGCGATCCTTATGAAATACCGGTTAACCCGAACCTTACCCTGCATACGGACAAGGAAACGCCTGATTATTCGGCATCGCGGCTCGTGGATTTCATCCTGAATGAAATCAATCCAGGCGCCTCTGCTATCACCCGCCCAAAGGCGCTTTTTGTGGGGCGCTGGCAACCTTTTCACCGCGGCCACCACTGGCTGATCGACCAGAAACTAAAACAGGGCATACCGGTACTGGTTGCGGTGCGCGACATGCCGCGCGACGAAAAGAACCCATACTCTACGGAACAAATTATCGACGTGATCCGCCGGCTGTATGCCGGGCAGCCGGTGGAAGTAATGGCCATACCCGACATCGAAAGCATAAACTACGGCCGGGACGTAGGCTACGAAGTGAACTGTTTCACGCCGCCGGACGAGATCGGCGCCATATCGGGCACAGCAATCCGAAAGTATATCCGGGAACGGGGTGATGGGTGGAAGGAGTATGTGTCTATATAATCCAAAACGCCGGGACCTCTCCGAAAATCCCTGAAAGAGTAGGACTGCAGAAGCCGAAAAGCAGAACCAAGAGTAGGCAACAATACTTTTAAAATTGAATAAAATGAAAAAGAAAATTTCATTGCTCATGCCAGTGCTGCTAGTATTGATGGCGGCCATTTATTTTGCTTGTCAAAAGCCGGAGGCGGATAAAGATTTGCCCATCATGGAATCGCTAAATGATAACCAAAATTCAGATTCTACAGTTTTCTGTGAGATTTTCAAACCGAGCATTGAACGGCGGGAATTAAAAGAAATTGAATACACTTTCCCCGGCGAACTGACAAGTAAGAAAATAATGGTGGAAGTAGTGGATGGTTATGTCATTTATGAAGGCGATATTGTCTTATTCAAGGAAGGCGTAGCAGACAGGGATGCTGGAAAACCCGGTGATGAATACCGTTGGGCTAAAGGTACTATCCCCTACGTTATTGAAAGTGGCCATCCATACAGAAACGTAATTTTGAGCGCTATCAACCAAATTAATCAAAATACAATTTTGAGGGTGCAACCCAGAAACGGGGAGGCGAACTATGTCAGGTTTATAAACGGCGATGGATGCTGGTCTGAATTTACCGGCAAAGGAAGCGGTGAGAATACTATTTCTATCGGCGAAGGCTGCGGCGTAGTCGGTATCGTAATGCACGAAATTTTTCATGCTGCAGGCGTCTTTCATGAACAAAACAGAGCCGACCGCAATGATCACGTGAGAATTCTGACAGATAACATTCAAACTGGCCAAGAACATAATTTTGTACGGGAACCGGGAGCGATCAGTTTTTTTAATTACGACTTTGGTTCAATAATGCATTATCCCTCCAAAGCTTTTTCTAAAAATGGGCTACCGACGATTGAACCGCTCTATTCTTTGCCGCCGGGAGTTCAAATGGGTCAGCGGGAAGCATTGAGTACTAGCGACATTGGCGGTATAAGAAAACTCTATCTGAAAAGCACCATGACCTTAAATCCCGGCCAATACAAACGCTCGCCCAACGGTGACTTTGAATTAAAATACCAAAACGACGGCAACCTGGTGTTACGCCGGCGCAGCGACGGTAAAATATTATGGACATCGAGAACAGCCGACGCCTCTGCCGGCTCCTGCGTTATGCAGGGCGATGGCAACCTGGTTATTCGAAACGCGGGCGGTCAGATCATCTGGCGGTCCGGTACTGGCGGGGATGATTTTTTCTTTAGTCGTCTGGCCATGCAAAACGACGGAAACCTGGTGATTTATAACCGCGATGACCAGCCGGTTTGGTCCACAGGGACGAACGGAGGCAAGGTAGCCAAAGACGTGCTCAATCCCGGAGAATCGCTGAAGCCCGATAAAGATATCTGGTCGAATAACCGTCAGTACCAACTCAAATACCAGAACGACGGCAACCTGGTGATTTACCGGAACCGGAACCACGCGCCGCTTTGGTCCTCCCAAACCAACGGACAAGCCGCCGGGAAATGTATCATGCAGGTCGATGGCAACCTGGTGATCTATACGCCCGCCGGGCAACCGGTCTGGCAATCCGGAACAAACAGCAATGCCAACAAAAACAGCAAATTGGTCATGCAAGATGACGGCAACCTGGTCATTTACAATCCGAGCGGACAGCCGACCTGGGCCAGCGGAACGAATGAATAAGCGTGCCGGATATGTCACTGCCGTCAAGTGGAACCAGGCGGCAGTGGCATTTTTCCAATGGCACTATTAAACGACTCATTTTTTGAATAAAGAACAACCCCGTCTCCCTGTTTTCGGCGATACTCTCCTTCCATGCTTTTTAAATGCATCACGTCCCTCCCCCAAACCAACTACCCATCCTTCCGCCTCAAAATCGCCGGTTCCGGTGTTTTCCCGCCTGTTTTTTGCGCAGATTTTTGTACCGGATTCAACGCGTTGATCTGTTAATCCTGAATCGCGGCCCAGTTTACCTACGGCCTGAAGCGTCTTAAAATCGTTAAACCATGAAAAAATTATGCCTTCCTTCCATTGCTCTTTTCCTGCTCCCTGCCGTGCTCGTCATGTACGCCCACCGCCTGCCCGGCCAATGCAACGCCGGCGTCTGGCAACTAAAGAACGACTGCGGCGACATCCAGGCTTCGGGCGGATTCTGCTCCGACGTGACGGCTATTTTTTGCGAAAACCAGGTCGTTTGTGTGGTCAATAACTCCAGTCCGGCCGCGGATATTACCCACACCTATATCGACTGGGGCGACGGCACTTGTGATAAGCGGGCCGGCAGCCCGGAAAAGCTCGAACACACGTACGATTTTCCCGAAGACACCTGCATTACCGGCGGACAAATGAACCTCAGGGTGCGGTTGGGCGTGGAGAAAGTATGCGCCGGCAACAAGCGCAGTTTCAGTTATATCGAATTTCCGGTCACGGTGCGGTTCAAGCCTGTGGCGGATTTTGCCTTTTTCCCGGCCACGCCTTGCGCCGGCAGCCCGGTAAAGCCGTATAACAGCACCTGTCCCAACGCCAATTCGGCCAATTACGCGTGGTATCTGAACGGCGCCCTGGCGTCCAATAACCTCAACCCCTCGTTCACCTTTCCGGCGTCCGGCGATTTCGAGGTAAAACTGGAAGTGAGCAACAACTGCGGTACCGACGCGCTGACGCGCACTGTGACCGTACTCCCGAAGCCTGAAGCGGCGCTCGACATCCTTTCCGGCGTGATCAGTCCCGGCAATACCGTTTGCACCGGCGGCGGGGGTGGGGTGGTGGCGTTGAGCGGCCAGAACTCCCAAAACGAGACGACTTACCAGTGGTCGGTCTCGCCCGCCGCCGGCGTGGTTTGGTTGTCGAAAAAAGACAGCGCCACCGCGCGTATCGACTTCAACCAGGCGGGTACTTATAAAGTCCGCCTGCGCGTGAGCAACGCCTGCAACATAACGGACGAGGCCGAGATCACCCTCCAGGCCGTGGAAGGCGAGGCGCTCACGCTGCTGCCCCAGGCCGACGGTTGCAGGCCCATGAGTTATTCGCCCTCGCCCTTGTCTGCAAATGCAAACTACACCCTGAACGGAAACCCGGTGAATAGCTTCCCCCTTACCCTCGACACCGGCCGGTACGTCCTGCGCGGAACCCTGACCAATATTTGCGGTATGCAGGAAGTGGCGGACAGTTTTTGGGTCAGGTTGCCCGAAGCCGTACGGATAAGCGCCCCGGCCGGCGATAAAACCCTGTGCGCGGGCAGCGGTTTCGTACTCTTGCAGGCCGACAAACCGGGGGTGCAATGGGAAGGACAACATATTGTCAGCGCAGGCAACAATGCCTTTTTCAACCCCTCGGAACCCGGTACTTTCCCGGTGCAAGCCGTTTATCAGGCCGGTACCAGCTGCGAACGGCGCGACACAATCACCTTTTTTGTAAAAAGCCTGGCAGTAACGGCCAATGACACGGCGATATGCGCCGGCACGCCTTCCGTAACGCTGAATGCTACGCCGGCAGGCGGCTCATGGGCCTGTGCCGTTTGCCCAACGTGCATTTCCGGCGCCACTTTCGACCTGAATAAATACGCCGGCGTTTTTCCGGCAACCTTGAGTTATACGTTCAGCGACGGCATTTGTACGGCGGGCAAGGACGTGGTCTTGTCGCTTATCGAACCGAAAGCCGCGTTTGATATCGGGTTGCCCGTATGTGCCGGCGTTCCCGTCGAGGTAAATACAGACGGTATGCAGGCAAACGAAGTGCAATGGCGGCTCGACGGCCTTCCTTTGAACGCCCAGCCGCCCTTCGCATCGCCGCCGCCCGGCCCGCACACGCTCGAACAAATAGCCCTGCTCGACGGCTGCCGCGACAGTCTGACGCGGACTTTTACCGCGGTGGCTCCGCCAGATAATGCGGGGTTCAGCATAGAAAAAAGTTCGGGATGTTCTCCGCTGAGCACTACTTTTATCCCCGCGGGCGCACAACAGCCGGGCATGAGTTACCACTGGCGATTTCAAGGCGCCACGCCCGCCGCGGCCGATTCCTGGGCGGCGCCGGGCGCGGTGTTGTTCCGCAACGAAGGCCCCGAAACGGCTTTTTATACCGTCGTTTATACCGTTCAAAATGAGTGCGGCGTAAAAAACGACAGCGCAACCGTGCGCGTCGACGTGGCGCCCCGGGCTGAACTGGGCCTGGATTCCGCAGATACCGGCTGCTCGCCTTTCAGCGTCGTTATCACCAACCGGAGCGCGGGCGCCCCGGATTCCTGCTCCCTGACTGTCGGTGACGGTTTTACCTTGCACGACTGCTTTGATACGCTGACCCGCACTTTTTACACGGACAACTTAACAGCGTATTTCAAGCTGCGCCTGTGGGTCAAAAACGAATGCGGCGTCTCGGAATGGACAGACACCGTGACCGTAATCCCGGCAGGCGTGGAAGCATTTTTTGAGATCAGTGATCCCGAGGTGTGCCCGGGCGCCCCGGTGCAGTTCCGCGACGCTTCCACGCCCGTGCCCTTGTCGCTGCGCTGGTCGTTCGGCGACGGCACGTTTTCCAACGAAAAAGCCCCCGTGCATCGCTTTGACACCCCAAACGATACTTTCCGAGTGGTGCTGCGCGTCAGCACCGGCTGCGGATACGACACCATCGGGCACACCATCGTCACCCTGCCTCAACCCGATGTTGCCTTCGGTCTGCCGCCTTATGCCTGCGCCCAAACGCCGGTCGCTTTTCAAAGCGGATCCGACCCGGATATGCTGGCTTTTACCTGGGACTATGGCGACGGGACCGTGGACAGCGTACGCTACGACGGCCGGCATACCTTTTCCGCCGGCGGCGCCAAAAACGTGCGGTTAACCGTGACGGACTGGAATGGCTGCCAAAATTCCCTGTCAAAAGAACTGGAAGTGTTTCACAAACCGGAGGCAGGTTTTGCCATCAGCGCCGGGGCAGGTTGCGCGCCGCTGGAAGTCGCATTTACCGATACCTCCAGACATGCCGATGAATGGCGCTGGTTGTTTGCCGACGGCGTATCGGCGGAAGGCCCCCGGGCCGGCAAGGTTTTCGGGCCGGGCATTCATGGCCTCACGCTCATCGTTTCGGGTCACGGGGTGTGTTTCGATACGCTGGCACTGGCCGAAGCCGTACATGCCGAAGATTGCAACTATTACATCCCCAATGCCTTCGCCCCGGCCTCGGGCGGCGACAACTCGTTGTTCACCGTTTTTGCCGGCGCCGAACTGGAAAGTATCGCCCTCCTCCGGGTGTACGACAACTGGGGCGAAATGGTGTACAACGGCGTCGAATTGCCGCCCGACCGCGTCAGCGGCTGGGACGGCACCCACAAAGGCAAAGCCCTGCCGCCGGGCGTGTTCGTGTACTACGCGGAAATGCGCTTCGCGGGAGGGGAAGTGCGGAAAAAATCGGGGAGCGTGACGTTGGTACGATAAATACGGTTTGGCGTACATCGTTCCTTTTTTGTCGCAAAATACGCCCCGCCCCGCGGCAACCTTTCCCCACCTTTGCCCCGTCCAACGATTGTCTAAACCCTCTAAACCCTCTAAACCCTCTAAACCCTCTAAACCCTCT
>CALEYM010000027.1 GCA_937926185.1 uncultured Bacteroidota bacterium
AAATACTCTTTTTTAACTTTTTTTTCATAATCCAATAAAAAGTATTTAAATTATTATAGCAGTACGCGGTTCCGGTTACTAAAACTTCCAATATCTCATTAAAAGTCCCGCCGTCTGGTGCAAATACAATTCATACGTCTCCCACACCCTCAGCCCCGAAGTCGTCCCCGTTTCCGGGTACGGCATGGCTTCGCCGTTCACGCCGGCAAGGAAGTTATACACGCAGCCGGGCAGGTCTTCGGTGTTGTAGCCGCCTTCGAGCGCGCCGAAAAGTTCGCCCGGAAAGGTTTCCCGCAGGGTTTTGCCGATCCAGTGGAAGAAGTTGCCGGTGGCCCGCAGTTGCAGCATGGGGTCGAACTGGTGCGCGTCGAAGCCGGCGGATACGGCCACCACGTCGGGCTGGAACTGCGTGGCTACCGGCATCATGTATTCGATGGCATGGCGCAGGATATCGTCGGCGCTGCCGGCGGGCAGGGGGCAGTTGACCGTGAACCCCTTTCCCTTGCCTTCGCCGATCTCCACGGCCGAGCCGTTGCCGGGGTAGGCCGGGTATTGGTGCAGCGACCAGTACAATACCTGGTCGGTTTTGTAAAAAATATCCATGGTGCCGTCGCCGAGGTGACCGTCGAAATCGAGAATGAGTACCCGTTTGCCTTCATTCACGGCTTTTTGGGCGGCCACGGCCACGTTGTTGAACAGGCAAAAGCCGTGCGCCTCGTCGCGGTAAGCATGATGGCCGGGCGGGCGCACGAGGGCGAAGTCGCCGCGTTCCATGGCCAGGATGGTGGCGCCCACCGCCGCCGCGGCAGCCTGAAAACTGCCCGGAGATGCCTGGGTATCGCCGTCGAGCGGTTCCGAGCGTTCGCAGTGCCGGCGGATGGTGTCGATGTAGGATTTGGGATGGACGAGTTCGAGGTATGGTTCGCCGTCGGGGATGAGCGGTTCGGGGATAAGCCCGCTGAACGCTTCCAGCCGGCGCCGGTGTTCCGGGTGGTTGGGGCCGGTGTCGTGGTGGAGGACGGCGGGGTGATATAAAATATTCATGATCCTGCAAATGTAATGCAGGATGAGTATTCCCAAATCTTCTCTAAGGTGCTGCCTTTTTTCTGCCGTTTATTGATTTTGTTCACCCTTCTCCTTTATCCTTCTGTTCTCGCAACGGTCGCACAGGTCTGTGATGTTCTTCAATTCTCTTGCCTGCGCCACCGTGCCTTCAAATATCTCCGCGGTCCTGTCCGTGTTGATATAGGAGCAATCCTGATACAAGTGGTAACTTTTGCCCGATTTGGTCCAGTACACGTGATTTACGCCATTCATCAGCGTCTCCACTTCTTTTGTCTGTTCGGCGTATTGTTCCTGCGACGGCGGATTGAAATCAATGCCGAGTACGCTGGCAATCACCAACGCGATAACGGCGACCGAGCCGACAAGGGTTTTTTGTTTGCCGCTCAGGTTTTTGTTCGTGAAGATCAGGATAACCAGCGGCAGAAAGGCAAGTAAAGCAATGATCAGACCCAACTGGTTCTGGATGAAAAATCTGACTTTATCCCTTTCGGAAGCCGGGTCAAGCCGGTTTGATTTCTGCCAAAGCACGGAGCCGGTGACGGCAAAGATCAGATCCGCCACGATCAGACCGATGAGCCAGGGCGTGCTGACCGGCGGTTTCTGGAGCAGCATGATGGCCCAGATTTCAAAGCCGATTGCCACGAGAAAGGCAACAATGGCAAAAATGCGCAGATTCGTGGCCTTTGCCTTACTTTCAGCGGTCGGAACGAAGGTTCCCTCCGCGGATGAAGCGGACGTTTCTCCGCCTTCTACACGGGTTATTTTTTTTGATGATTTTCCGTCTTCCATGTTGTTTAGATATTTTGTATTTAAGCGTGCATAAAAGTAAATAAATTTCGATAAAGCAATACGTTTTTCAACAGATACCGCGCGCTACTACTTTTGACACAACAGCCGAAGATTTCGGAAATTTGAAAAATTTCCGAAATCTAAATCCCGTGAAAAAAGCCAGCCGGGCGCCTGCTTTTAGGCGAACCCCGTATCGCCTTCATCTCATGCCGGGGTACTCACCTTGCTTCTATAATACAACAACTTCACCGTTTCAGTGATAATAAAATAAATCACGACTACCGACAGGATCAGGGTCAGGTGGCCCGGCGCCGGGGGCGTGAATTTAAATACCTGTTGCCCGAAAGCAGTGAACGGCAGGCCTATTGTTAAAATGACCGTCAACAGGCTCAATCCGATAATCAGGTTTGAAGGGCGCAGGGATTTGAAAAACAACGAGCGGGTGCGGATAGAAAACAACAACACGAGTTCCGTCAAAATACTGCCGATAAACCAATTGGTCTGCAATATCTGGGGAGACATACGATAAAAAAGCCCGAAAAATATAAAATCGAACACGGTGCTCACCAGGCCAAGAATGATAGAAATAATAATAATTTCCTTGGAATTATACTTTTTGGGCGATCTCAGTTCGCCGGCTTCAACCGTATCGGTCGAAATAGAGATCATCGGCGTGTCCGACAAAAGGTTGACCAATAAAATTTGTATCGGCAGCATGGGCAGGAAATCGATCATCAGCGAGGCGGTGGCTACCGCGAAAAAATTGCCGAAATTGGAAGCCAGTGTCGATTTGATGTATTTGGTGGTATTGGCAAACACGCGCCGGCCTTCTTTGATGCCTTCGATAATTACCGCTAAATTCCCTTTTAATAAAATAATATCCGAGGCCTCCCGCGCAATATCGGCCGCGCTATCGACTACCAGTGCCACGCCGGCAATTTTTAAAGCGGGCGCGTCATTAATCCCTTCACCCAAAAAGCCGATCATGTGTTTTTTGTGCAGCGCCTCTATAATGGCAAACTTCTCTTCCGGCGATACACGGGCAAATACCACAAATTGCTCCAGGTATGCTTCCTGTTCTTTCTGACCGGCCGTTTGCCATGTATTTCCGGTGATCACCTGGTCCGGCGCGTCGATCAGACCAATCTCATGGGCCACGGCGCCGGCTACTTCCGGGCTATCGCCGGTAATTATGATGATCCTGACACCCAGGTGTTGAGCCTGTTTGACTGCCGGATAAGTGCTTTCTTTGATCGGGTCGACAAAAGAGATGATCCCGGAAAAGATGAAATCATTTTCCGCGAGCGCCCTGGCGTAAAAGTCGCCACCGGTATCGTTTGTCTTCACTTTTTTATAGCCCACGGCTAAAACGCGGTGGCCGCGCCGGCCCTCCCGGCTCGTCCATTCGTCAATATCATCTTTGGTTTTTGGGTCCAATGCAGTGCAAGACGACACGATCGCTTCCGGCGCGCCTCTGATGATCAATAAAGCCGTATCGCCGTCTCTGACTAATACGGAGTTTCTCCTTAATCTGGGATCAAACGGTTCTTCGGATATCTTAACGGCTTTTACAATCTGCTTTTTTTGCGCTGCATTTAATCCTTGCTCCAGCGCAATATCAAATGGCTCTATTTTTTGTTTTAATTCAAAAGACGAGGCCAGATTGGCCAGCCAGATCGTTTGTTCCCTGTTGGCGGAATATGTATCGGCGATGGTCAGCCTGTTTTCCGTCAGCGTGCCGGTTTTGTCGCTGCACAATATTTCAATCCCGCCCATGTCTTCGATGGCAGACAGCCGTTTGACGATCACGTTTCTTTTGGCCAGGCGTTTGGCGCCGCGCGCCAGGGAAAAAGTGGTGACCAGGGGCAGGGCTTCCGGTATGACGCTCACGGTGAGCGCCACAGAGAATATGATCAGTTCAAATACATTAACGCCATCGCGGCTGATCAGCAAATGCGCGGCAAACACCACGAACAGCGTAATGCCGACGAGTTTCAGGATGAACCGCGAAAAGTTGGAGATGCCTTTTTCAAAATCGCCGATCTTTCGCGCTTCGCCGGCCAGTTTGGCGATTTTGCCAAACGCAGTGCTCCTTCCTGTGGCCATCACCAGGCCGCGCGCTTCTCCTTTCAATACATCCGTTCCGGAAAAAGCCAGATTGAGCGCCTCGTGATACGATGAGGGTCTGTTCTCCAGCGTTTCCGCCTTTTTAAACACCGGAACGGATTCGCCGGTCAGTATCGTTTCGTCAATGGTCAGATTATCCTGCTCTGTCAGCCTGATGTCGGCCGGCACTTTATCGCCGGTTTCCAGCACGACAACGTCGCCCGGAACCAGTTGGTCGGCAGTGATTTGTTCCTGCTTCCCCTCCCGCAACACTTTGGCGCGGGGCAAGGCGTATTTGCTCAGCAATTGAGCGGTTTTTTCCGAACTGTATTCCTGATAAAACCCCAGCCCGGCATTAATGGCGATAAAAACAAAAACCATGAGCGTATCCACCCACTGGCCCAGCAGGATCGTGATGATCATGGCGGCCACCAGGAGATAGATAAAAGCGGATTTGAACTGGCGCAGGAAAATATGCCAGCCCGTAATTTCCTGAAGGATGAGTTTATTGGGCCCGAATTCAGCCAGCCGCGCGGCGACGGCTTTCCGGTCCAGGCCTTTATGCACATCGACGCTCAGCCCGGAAGCGATGTCGGAAGTATCCTGAACGGCATAGTTGAAGATGTCCATGTTGTTTATTTCCCATAGTTCGTAATGCTCTTGCCGTCAGTATGGCTCAGCCGGCAGGATTCGATTAGTTCAATTGCGTTTTGTCGGCCGTTGAAGGCGCTGATGAAGATATTGGCGTCGCACAAAACCATAAGTTAAGCATTCCATTCTCGTTTCCAGGCGTCGAGCCTGTTGCTGTTTTATCCATTGTTATGGGCTTTTTTTAATTCTAATTCTAACGAGTTTTTCAGATTCTTTTTATCGTCAATAGCAATGCTAACAGATTTGAAAGACTTATAAATTCCATAATAACC
>CALEYM010000028.1 GCA_937926185.1 uncultured Bacteroidota bacterium
ATTCCACCGCCTTCAGCCGCAGCACCCGCCAAGCGGGATATAAGGCAAGGATAAAGCCCATGCTGCCGACGATGGCGGCTTGTTCGATAAAAATACGGGCTTTCAGGGTGGCTGGGAAAATGGGGGCAAATCCGAATTTTTCGTATGTTTTGGCCAAATCTCCGCCAAATTCAATCGGGTGAATATTCAAATACCAAACAACCGGCCAACTCAGTAAAATGCCGGCCAGACAGCCGCAGAGGGTCAGAAAAATAGTTTCGAGGAATACTACGCGGCCGATCAGGGGCCGGTGCATGCCCAGGGCCAGCAGCATGCCGAACTCGCGCCGGCGTTCGGCCAGCATCATCAGCAGGGTGGAGAAGATGCCAAAAGAGATCAGGAGGTATAATACGCCGAGTATGATATAAGTGCTTGCCGTATCGGTTTCTATGTGCTGGCTGATTTCCGGCATCATCTCTTTCCAGTTCAGGATTTCATATTGGCTGGATAATTTATTTTCCATTTCGCGCTCTATCTGTGCCATCAGGCGTGGGTTCTCAAGGCCCAATACAAGGGAAGTAGCGCGATTCGGGGCATCGAGCCAAGTTTGGGAAACCGCCAGCGGAAGGTAGACAATACGTTCGTTGAGCTCCGGCGAGCCGAAACGCAACAAACCTTCAATGGGTAATTTGATGGCCGCTGTGCTGCCGTAATAACCTTGCGTCAGTAAAACCAGTGTATCATTAAAATCCAGGCCGAGTTTACCAGCCAGGCCTTCTGCCACCAGTGCCGACTCGCCGTCGCGGGTAAACATGGCGCCGGACTGAACCTTAGGCGTCAGCCGGGTCAGCGAATCTTCGGCGGCAGGGTCGATGCCGACGACCAGGCAGGCGCGCGTTTTTTCGCCGGATGAAGCCAACGCAAAAGTTTCCAGCCGGTGTGCTATCCGAACTACCCCGGGTGTTTGCTGCACCATTTGCTCCAGCGAATCGTTGATCTCAAAAGAATTGTCCAGTATTTGTTCCGCCCAATAGCCTTTGGCGTGTACCTGCACATAGCCGGTGTATAAACTCACCATGTCTTTGATCAAATTGTCAAAAACCCCTTGCTGTAAGGAGACCGTGACCACCGACAACAAAACGGCGCTCGCCACGGCGCTCATCGTGATGAGCGAGCGATTGCGGTTGCGCCAGATGTTTCGCCAGGCGAGCTTGATGAACATTATGCTAAAAGGTTAACGGGTTGCGGGGTTGCGGGTTAACGGGTTACGGGTTGGCGTCCGGGCATTTGTTTATTTGACTTTCGTGAGGTTGTTCGTAGTAAAAAACTGGTCGGAAATGGGTTTGTCAAACTCCACTGTTTCGTAGGTAATAGTAGTCTGATGGCCTTTTTTATCAGCCGGGATCATGTCCAGTTTGGTAGGCAACAGTCGCCCGCCGATCATTTTTATCTCCGAGCTGATCATGGTATTCACCAGGCTGCCGTCTTCGTCGTAAAATTCGGCGCGCAGTTGCAAATCATCTTTTTTGTCGATCCAGACCAGCACTTTACCCCAGATGACAGCCGCTTCGGGCGTGGGTATCATCTGTATTTTGTAGCAATCCCGCCCGTCCTGCATCTCGGAGCCGACAAGGGTATGCGTATAATCCTCGACCGCGGAAGCTTCTTTCACCAGGTCGTCGTTGGTGAAATCGGTGCCCATCCAGGATTCGCCCATCATGGATGGCGGCAGTTTGATGGTGCGTTCGAGGGTCGGCAGCCAGTTCCACACCTCTTTTTTCCGCTTCAGGTAAGCGACGCCTTTGTCTTTGGCCGGCGACTGGATGAGCAGCAGGGCGTACTCCGTGCCTTTGGTCCACACTTTCAGGCGCATGCCGCGGGTCCATTTGGGCCGCACAGTGGTGATGGTCATTTGGGCGACCGAGCTGTTTCCCCGCGCTTTTTCGTCGGCTTTTCGCACAATTTCGCGGGCATCCTGGGCGCTTACCGGGTTGAAAACGCCTGCCAGGAGTGTGATCAGCAGTATTTGAACATTTTTCATTTTTCCGGTTTTATTCATGGGTACAAGGTTATTGGTTTTTTCCAAAGAAAAAAGCTGACGAAACTCATTTTTTGCACTTATGCTGTGCATTGTGAAAGGGAAAAGCATCCTTTCTCTACCTTTGCCGGGAAAAGACCCGACGCCGGTTGAAAACCCGGTACACAGGCATGCTCAAATTTTTTCGCTCCAATTCGCCCGAACCGTACAGCGACGAAGAACTGTTGGCCCGTTACCGGGACGGCGGCGACGCGCGCTATCTGGGCATGTTGTACGAGCGGTATATGCCGATGGTGTACGGGGTGTGTATGAAAATCCTGAACGATCCCGGCAAATCGGAAGACGCCGTGATGAATATTTACGAAGAACTGGCGCGAAAGGTAAAAGAACACCAGGTCGAGTCATTCCGCGGCTGGTTGTACGTATTGGCCCGGAACCATTGCCTGATGGAGTGGCGGAAAAATCACCGCCGCCCCACCCATTACCACGCCCCGGAAAACATGGTGCATTTCGATGCCGTTGAAGCAGCCTTTGAAGTAGAGTTGCCGTCTGCAGACTCCAAACCACTCGAAAAATGCCTCGGCGAACTGCCAGGGCGCCAACGCCGCAGTGTGGAAATGTTTTATTTTGAAGATAAATCGTATAAAGAAATCGCTGACATAATCGCTGAAGAAGTAGGGAAAGTGCGGTCATACATTCAAAATGGCCGTAGAAACCTGAAAATTTGCCTCGAAAAAGCGGGAATGAGTTATGAGTTATGAGTTATGAGTTATGAGTTATGAGTGGGAAAATTTACTCATAACTCATAACTCATAACTCATAACTCATCAACATTAAGTTATGAACCCTTCTGTGCATACCGACGACGCGCGTTTCGTGGCATTGCTGGAACGCTGGTTGCAGGGCGACTTCACCCGCGCTGACGAACGGGAACTGCATGCCCTGACGGAAACCGACGATTTTCGCCGGGAGGCTTGGGAAGGATTTGTCGCCTTGCCGGAGGGCAGGCATGAAGTGCATCTTCTGGCGCTTCGCCGACGCTTGCGCGGCGAGCCGGGTTCCAGGCGGATACCCCTTGTGCTGTGGGCCGCAGCAGCCGCCACTTTCGCAATGTTGTTGTTTGCCGTTTATTTTTTTCCGCGCTTTTCGCGGGATCAGGCTCCTTCGATGGCCCGGCAGGCTGAGCCAGCCTTGCCGGAAGGATGGATTTCGTCCCGGGATAGCGCGACAGATGATTATGCGGCCACTGCAAAATCCGATGGTCGGGCTCAATTAAAGCCAGCTGCGCCAATCCTGTCGGATTATGCACATGCCGATGAAATGGTCGCTTTGCCGGAAATATCCTCCGCTATGGAAGATGATGTCGCGGTATTGGAAGGAGAGTTAAAAGAAGAAAAAGTCGCCGGTTTTTCCCAACCATCTCCGCATGCGCCCGATACCATTGGTCTTTTGCCGGGCGGTCCAGCGGCCGGGCAACAACAAATCAGGACCACTCCGCCTGATTTTCCGGTTGGCGGGCCGGCCCAAAATGTGATAGTCAGTAAACCGGAAACAGTCCGTTATGATCCGGCTGTTTCAAAACCTGCCGAAACCCGCTCCCAGCCGCGGGCAGAAGCGGCCGATAAGTCCTCCGGTGCCCGTGAAAGCGCCAAAAAGAAACCGGATGAACCGGCGCCCCAGGCCACCCCAGCCGGCGGCTGGGATAACTTCCGGCGCTACCTGCGCGACAACGCCCGCCTGACTGAAGCGGCGCGCAACAACAATGTGAGCGGCTTTGTCATCCTGCAATTTTGGGTGGGGCAGGATGGTAAACCTGCCAATCTGATTAAACTCCGCTCACTCGGTTACGGCTGCGATGAAGAAGCCATCCGGCTGATCAACACGGTGACTTGGACACCTGTAGGGCCCGGGCCGACGACGGTAGAGATACCGTTTATCCGGTAATTTTTCCTTGCCCCTGCCAACTCAAAACTCATCCCCATGCCTCGGGACAAAACTCAAAACTGTAGTTTTGTCCCCGGGTTGACAACACATCCGCGATTTCGGTGTTTAAAAGTGCCTTCGGTAGAAAATCAACTATTTTTGCCGCATGATGAACCGCCAGGCGGAAGCCCGCATCCCCTCCAGTTGGGGAAATTTTACGATGATCGCTTATTCGGAAAAGGCCGATGAGCCGATGCCGCATATTGCACTGGTGGCCGAGGGGTTTGATCCCTCCGGCCCTGTGCCGGTGCGCATACACTCCGAATGTATGACCGGCGATGTTTTCGGCTCCCGCCGCTGCGATTGCGGCGAACAACTGGACGCCTCGCTCCGGCTGGCTGCCGAACAGGGTGGGGTAGTGATCTACCTGCGCCAGGAAGGACGCGGCATCGGGCTGATCAATAAACTGAAGGCGTATAACCTGCAAGACCTCGGCCTGAACACCGCCGAGGCCAATACCCACCTGGGTTTCGACGTGGACGCGCGCCAGTACGAGTGTGCCGTTTTTATTTTACAAGACCTCGGCATTTCCACCGTAAAACTCATTACCAATAACCCGGACAAAGTCGAAGCCCTGCGGCGCTCGCCGGTGCAGGTCGTTTCCCGGATACCATTGGTCGTGGAACCGCATGAAGACAACCGCGGCTACCTCGAAACCAAACAGGAGTTGATGGGGCATTTATTGGGATTGTGAGTGTCATTTCGTCATTGGTTAAATTGCCGGTCATAGTCCGGGATTATGGAAACACAAGTTTTTTGGGAAGAACGCTGGAATAACAGCCACACCGGGTGGGATCTCGGCGCCGTTTCGCCGCCATTGAAAGCTTATCTCGATCAAATTCCGTTGGAGCGACGTGATTTAAAAGTGCTGATCCCCGGTTGCGGCAACGGCTATGAGGCCATCTATTTGCTGGAAAACGGGTTTGCAGATATTACCATGCTGGATATTGCCCCGACTGCCATTGCAAAACTGCGGCGACGGCTTTCGCAGGAGGCCCCGGGCTGGGAGGCACGCCTTCGACTGGAATGTGGCGATTTTTTTGCCTTTTCAGGTTCTTTCGACCTGATCCTGGAACAAACCTTCTTTTGCGCGCTCGATCCCGCGTTGCGACCGGATTATGCCCGGAAAATGCGCGAACTGCTGGCGCCGGGCGGCAAACTGGCCGGCGTGTTGTTCGACCGGGATTTTGAAGGCGGGCCGCCCTTCGGAGGGCATTCTGAAGAATATCAGGCCTTGTTCGCGCCGTATTTTTATATAAAAACGCTGGCGCCCTGCTATAATTCGGCGAAGCCAAGGGAAGGGGCGGAGGTTTTTATTATCCTCGAAGCGACATCTCCGACGCCGGGGTAACACTTCATCTTGCGTCGGAAGTATCACGCACACTACTGGACGCGCCTGAAGAATTAAATGTCCAGCAGTGTGCTTGTCACCTCAATTCCATGACGCGAAAACCCAGTACTCCCTTCCGAACCGGCAGCAGCACTGCCTCGCCCGGCCGGGTGAGCGGATAATAAGCCTGGCTTTTATACTGGAATTTCAACACGCGCCCGCTTTCCCTTACATAAAGGTGGTACCCCGTCGGTTTTATCTTTTCCCCTTTCAGCAGGCCGTAGTTGGATGAAATATAGGGTTGCTCCGAAATAAATTCGAAGGATTGATGCTCCCGTGTACCTCCCGCGCGGTTAATCATACTGCCAAATAAGGGCGCAAAGATGACCGGAAAAGCCAGCATAACACCGACTTCCGGCCAATGCCTGTCCCAGGGTGTCAGGCGATGACGCAGGGCGTAAATCATTCCGCCGCCTGCCAGGGCGCCTGCCACGCAGGAACCAAGCACCAGCGTCCGGACGCCGATCGTATTGCTGAATACCGGAAATTCGCGGGTGTACAGCCACACCAAACCGAAAAAGAGTAAAACGGCAACGGCGGCGAGCAATCGGACGGATATGGGAAGCCGGTTTTGCATAAGATTACCCCAACTGTTCGACGGCCGTTTCCCACTCGCTGTACACCTTGTCCAGTTCAGCCTTGCGGTCGCTATACTTTTTCAGCACTTCGTTCGACTCCGGGCGGGTGTAAAAATCGGCCTCGGCCATTTTATTTTCTATCGTTTTCAACTCCGCTTCCAGTTCGCTGATCCGGCGTTCGGCCTTCTGCACCTGGCGTTGCAATTGTTTTTTCTCCTCCGGGCTTACAACCGGAATGCCGTTTGTCTGTCCACCGTTTACCGTCGACCGTCCACCGTCCACCGTCGACCGTTTCTCCACGTCGCGCATATTGTCGAGCCGGCGTTTTTCGAGGAAATAATTGACGTCGCCCAGGTATTCGAACAGCCGGTGGTCGCGGAATTCAATGGTGCGGGTGGTGAGGTCGCTGAGGAATTCGCGGTCGTGGCTTACCACCAGCAGGGTGCCGTTGAACTTGAGCAGCGCCTGTTTCAATACGTCTTTGGAGAGCATGTCGAGGTGGTTCGTCGGTTCGTCGAGCACCAGGAAGTTGAAGGGGCGCAGCAGCATGCAGGCCAGGGCCAGGCGGGCGCGTTCGCCGCCGGAGAGGGCCACTACTTTTTTATCCACGTCTTCGCCGCTGAACAGGAATCCGCCGAGGATGGCGCGCAGTTTGGTGCGCATTTCGGGCGGACTGTATTTTTCCATGGTTTCCAGCAGGGTGATTTTGGGGTCGAGGGTTTCGGCCTGGTTTTGCGCGTAGTAACCGATGGAAACATTGTATCCGAGGGTTGCGGTTCCGGAAGTGGCCGGCTCGGCGCCGACGAGGATTTTTGCCAGCGTGGTTTTGCCCTGGCCGTTCTGGCCAACGAAGGCCACCCGCTCGCCGCGCAGCAGTTGGAAATCCACGTTTTCCAGCACTTTGACGTTCCCGTAGCGTTTGGTCAGGCGTTCGGCTTTGGCCACCACTTCGCCGGAACGGGGTGCGTCAGGGAAGCGCAGGTTCATCACGGAGGTGTCGTGGTCTTCGATTTCGATGCGTTCCATCTTGTCCAGCTGCTTTTGCATGCTTTGGGCCATCTTCGTTTTGGTGGCCTTGGCCATGAAGCGGCTGATGGTGCGTTCGCGGTCGGCGATCACGCGCTGCTGGTTTTCGTAGGCAGCCTGCATTTTTTCGCGGCGGTCGGCGCTGAGTTCCACGTATTTGGAATAGGGCGCTTTGTAGTCTTCCAGCCGGCCCAGCACGATCTCGACGGTGCGGTTGGTCACGTTGTCGAGGAAGCGCCGGTCGTGGCTGATGACGATGGCCATGCCGGGGTAGCCGGTGAGCCAATCTTCGAGCCAGAGGATACTTTCGATGTCGAGGTGGTTGGTGGGCTCGTCGAGCAACAGCAGGTCGGGCTGGCGCAGCAGCATTTTGGCCAGTTCGATGCGCATTTGCCAGCCGCCGGAAAATTCGTCGGTGAGGCGGGTCATGTCGCTGTGCTGAAAGCCCAGGCCCGCGAGTACCCGCTCTGCGTCGGCCTGCGAGGTGGCGTGGCCGAGGTGGTGCAGGTGCTCGGTGATGTCGCCCATGTCTTCCAGCAACTTGTGGTACGAGTCGGATTCGTAGTCTTCGCGGTGGGCCAGCTCTGCCTGGATGTCGTGCAGTTGTTTTTCGAGGGCCAGCACTTCGGCGAAAGCGGTCATGGTTTCGTCCATGACGGTTTTGCCCTTGGGCAGCAGCATGTCCTGGTGCAGGTAGCCGATGGTGAAATGCGCGGGTTTTACCACGTCGCCCTCGTGGGGCGACATTTCATCGGCAATGATTTTCAACAGGGTGGATTTGCCCGCGCCGTTTCGACCTACCAGGCCGATGCGTTCGCCGGGTTTTACCACTAAATTGACGTGATCAAGCAGCGTCCGGTCGCCGTATTTAACAAAAATATTACCGAGGGTCAGCATAGCGGGCGCAAAGATACAATCTCTTGGTGGTTTCGGCTTAGAAGGTTTGAGGGTTTGATGGTTGGAGGGTTTCTGATTGGAAGGTTGGTAAGTATACATGTATTACCTTGCGCATTTTCAGCAAGACAGGAAAAAACACCCGGTATGCCCGATCCAATTTACAGATTCGTTTATTATTTCGACTATTTTGCCGGCGGCTGCCTCTGGTCGGCCGATGATGCCACGTGGGAGCAATTTGGCCCCGGCCCTGTCGATACGGATGCCCGGATCGGTCTGCCGGAACATTTGCTCCAACAAATATGGGAGTTGGACGCCCGCTTTCCGGAAAGCCTGGACTGGGATGACCCCGGAGGGCCGTCGCCCTGGACCGCGGACGAATGGGGCCGTTTCAAAAAACAGGTTGACAACCTCTATGAGGATATTATCGTTGCCCTGGGCCCGGGATTTAAAATCACCCACGAGCACGACTTTTATCCTGCCCCACATCTGCAATGCTCGGAGATCGACTACAGCCCCGCCCAAAATGCGCTTTTAGAGCGGTTTGAACGGGCAGGAGTAGTAGTAGACACCGCCGTGTTGCTGCTCCAGACCGTAGTCACAGACTGGTACAAGTTGTCGAAAACAGCCGCCCTGGCGGGTATGCAGGTGTTTGCTGACCGGTATGTCCGGGATTTTCAAAAAATCAATCCCGGCGAAGACATTGCAGACTACTTCTCCATTCAAATTGATCCGGATGCAGAGCCTTCCGGCCAGCATATTTCATTTGAAGAATTCCTTGGGCCGGGATTTGATATCCGGTCGGACCAGTTAAAACTGTTTTCCTATAACCCCCAATCCCGCATATTGTATCATTCCGTTACCGAAGGTTTTGCCAAGGCCCTGCTCGATCCGCCGCACTCCATCGGAAAGTCCGGCGATCCTGCCGACCCGGAATATTTACAACAACTGACCCGGGAGCTGACCCAAATGCTCCGGGATTACCTCCGGGAAATACTTCATCTTGAAAATTTTCACGAGACCGGCCACCTCGTCATTTATCAATGGTCCGACGATTGGTCGAATTATTTCGATGCCGGCAAGGAGTGGTGGGGTACGTTTTTCTGGACCGTGTACGACACCCGGCGACAAACGGTTGCCGTGATCGGGGCTTCTGCCACGGATTAGGCTTAATTTATTTTGATCATTCAGAAAAAATCTTGCCAATACCGTTTCGGCCGTACGGGGTCAAAAATAAATATTCAATATTTTCAAAAATAATTGAAAATTGTGAAACATAATTTCCCCTAAACCCGTTTTACCCTGAAACACCCTGTCATGCTTGCTGCCATTCAATCTACCGCCCGGCAAAAGATCATCCATTACTTCGAAGGCGCCGGCCTCGATTACTATTATTGGGACAAAGCCTTCAACATGCACTTCGGCTATTATAAGCCGGGCATGAACCCGTTTGACCGTTCTGCCCTGCTCCATCAGATGAACCGGGAGGTGATGAACCGCCTGAACCTGGAGCGGTACGCAGAACCCCTGGTACTCGATCTGGGCTGCGGCCTCGGAGCAGCCTCCCGCTTTATGGCCGGGGAAAACAGCGAAGCGCAGTTCTCCGGATTTACCATTACGCCCTGGCAGGTCAACTTCGGCAATCAACTCACACATGAAGAAGGCCTTGACGACAGGATCACCCTGTACGAATCGGATTTTGCCTGCCTGCCCCTGGGCGATGCATGTGCCGAGGTGGCTTTCGCTCTTGAAAGCGCCTGTTATGCAAAAGGACACGACAAGGCCGACTTTGCCCTGGAACTATACCGGGTGTTAAAGCCGGGCGGCCGGTTCGTGGTGGCCGACGGTTTTCGCAAACACTCCGACCCCTTGCCGGGCTGGCTGGATAAAGTGTACCGGAAAAACATGGATTGCTGGGCCCTGACCGAACTGGCCGACATTCATTCGTTCACGAAGGCGTTGCAAAAGGCCGGCTTCCGGCACATTCAGGTGGAAGACGTCAGCTGGCGGGTGGCGCCTTCGTTTGCGCACATTCCATTTGTTACCCTGCGTTTTTATTGGGATGTGTGGCAACGAAAAGAAGCCGCCAAGCTCGACCGGGAACGGAAAAACAACGCACTGGCGCCGGCGCTCGGCATGATCATGGGAGCGAGCCGGAAGCATTTTAGCTATTATCTGGTGAGTGGAGAGAAGTAAACGGCTAATGAACGCCCATCGTGAAAAAACCTACCTTTGCGCTGCTTTAAGGCAACGCCATGACTATCCTGCTCACCACGCTCAATGCAAAATACATTCATATCAATCTGGCTATCCGCCTGTTGTATGAACTGAACCGCGACCTGGAAGGGCTCGAATGGCGGGAATTTACCATTAAGGAAAACAAGGACGACATTGCCCGGATTTGCGCCGGTTTCGACGTGGTGGCCTTCAGCTGTTATATCTGGAATATCAGCCACACGCTCGAAGTGGCCCGGCGCGTGAAAGCCCTGAATCCGGCAGTGAAAATCCTGCTGGGCGGCCCTGAAGTAAGCTACGACTGGCAGGAAGTACTGGCCTGCCCGGAAGTCGATTTTATTATTACGGGCGAAGGGGAGACGCCATTCCGGGCTTTTTTACAAAACTACCCGGAAACAGCGCATATCCCGAACCTGGCGTTTAAAACCGATACGGGGGTTTCTTATTTTCCAAAGACGGATATTTTTGATCTCGCGCAATATCGGGAGATCAGACCCTATCGCCACGACCCGCCCGAAACCCTGCGCAACCGGGTGGCTTATGTGGAAACCTCGCGCGGCTGCCCTTATAAATGTGAGTTCTGCCTGGCCAGTCTCGACAATAAAGTGCGGTATTTGCCCGACGAACACATCAAAGCCAACCTGCTGCACCTGATGCAACACGGACGCGTGATCAAGTTTCTGGACCGGACGTTCAACATCAAGCGCGATTTTACGCTGGATATTTTCCGCTTTATCCTGGAGCATCACCGGCCGGAAAACGTGTTTCAGTTTGAAATTACCGCCGATATTTTGCATCCCGATATCATTCAGTTTATACGGGAAAACGTGCCGGCGGGTTTGTTCCGGTTTGAGATCGGCATACAAACCGTCAACCAAAAAGCAAATCTGGAGGTCAGCCGCAAACAGAATTTCGATAAAACGAAAGATATCATCCAATCCCTGTCGGATAAAGTGGAAATGCACCTCGACCTGATCGTGGGCCTGCCGCTGGACTATTGGGAGGATATAAAATACAGCTTTGAAGAGGTGTTCAAATTATTTGCGCCCGAATTGCAACTGGGATTTCTAAAATTTCTGAAGGGGACGCCCGTCCGCTACAAATACGAACAGCATGGCTTTGTATTCGACCCGGAGCCGCCGTACCAGATCATAGAAAGTAATTATCTGTCAAAAGAACAACTGCGACAGCTGGAGTTGCTGGAACACGCGCTGGAAATATACTGGAATAAAAAACGCGCGGTCAATACGCTGAAATACGTCACCGGCCGGTATGGTATTTTTGACTTTCTGCTGGGGCTCGGCATGTATTTTCAATCGCAACGGGGTTTACAATACTATTCGTTAGAAGATATTTATACTATATTGTTCGACTACGCGGCATTCCATTATCCTGAAGATGCCGTTTTGCGGGAGCTCATTACTGTCGATTATTATTTATTTAACAAAATAAAACCGAAGACCCTGTTTTTGCCGGAAGTAAACCGGGCGGAAAAATACAGGCTGATAGAACAGTTGCATTTGGATCATCACAAATACCGGTATGTGGTTTTGCC
>CALEYM010000029.1 GCA_937926185.1 uncultured Bacteroidota bacterium
ATTCCTTCGTACCGGGAATCTGGCGGCATTGGCTGAACATGCGCGAGCCGTCGGCGTATTCAAATTCGACGATATGATGGTCAAAAATTTCACCGTATCCGGGCCCGACGCGCACCTGCCGGCCGCCGCTGCCATAGGCGCGTACGGGATAAGCCTGTTTGACCCAGTTGGACACGTCGATGTTGTGCACGTGTTGTTCCACGATATGGTCGCCGCAGAGCCAGTTGAAATAATACCAGTTGTCCATTTGGTATTCCATTTCGGTGGCGCCGGCTTTGCGTTCTTTCACCCACAGGGCGCCCATGTTCCAGTAAACCCTGGAGGCGACGATATCGCCGATCACGCCGTTTTGCAGCATGTCCACCCACTGCCGGTACACCGTTTGGTAGTGGCGTTGCAGGCCCACCACCACGTTGAGGCGTTTTTGTTTGGCTTTTTCCGCCGCTTCCAGCACCTTTCGGATACCCGGCGCGTCGGTGGCCACGGGTTTTTCCATGAATACTTGTTTTCCCTGTTCCACGGCCTCGGCAAAATGAGCGGGCCGGAATCCGGGCGGGGTAGCCAGAATGACCACGTCGGCATGGCGCATGGCTTTCTGGTAGGCATCGAAACCCACATACCGGCGTTCTTCGGGTACATCCACGCGGTCTTTTACGCTGCCTTCCACGCCGGTTAGGTCCGAAATGTCCTCGGAAGTGAGGTGTTTGTACGCTTCGTCGAGCCGGTGTTGAAAGGCGTCAGCCATGGCTACCAGGCGGACGTTTTGTTTGGTCAGCAGGGCTTGCAGGGCCGCGCCGGTACCGCGTCCGCCACAACCGATCAAGGCAACTTTAATAGAGTCGTCGTTAAGGCTGTTCGCGGCCTGTGCCAGTGGCAGACCGCCGAGCATCAGACCGCTAGTGAGGGCGGCAGAAGTTTTAAGGAAATCGCGGCGGGAAGGTTTTGTCATGACAATCAATCTTTTATAACTTTTTCAAAAAAGGCGTCGCGTTCTGTTTTCGGCATTTTGCGCGTGTCGCGCACCAGCCGGAAGCCGAGGAAGGGCGAATCAGGGTTCCACCATTTGCTTTTGGGGATTTGCGGATCGCGGGCCTGCCATTTGGGCTCGCTTTTGCGACGGGCGCCGGAGCGCAAGGCCACGACATCATCCTCAAAACAGCCGCCGCGCACGGTGCGGGAGTGTTTTTTAGTGGGCAATATAAGCGGATTGACGGACAAAGAATCGAGCCGTTGAAAATAATCGGCGGTATAAAAATCGAGGCACCATTCCATCACGTTGCCGTGCATGTCGTACAAACCCCAGGGATTCGGCCTTTTCGTGCCGGTTTTTTGGTAGGAACCGCTGCTGTTGTCGTAAAACCAGGCGTATTCGGGCGCCAGGGCGGGGTCGTCGCCCCAGGAGTAAGCGGTGGTGGTACCGGCACGGCAGGCGTATTCCCATTCGGCCTCGGTGGGCAGCCGGTAAAAATCTCCGGTTTTGTCGGACAGCCACTGGCAGTAGCGCAGGGCCGCCTGTTGGGTCATCGTAGTGGCCGGGTAGCCGCCGGTTTTGCTGCGACCATAAGTATAATCAAAATAGGGTGGGGAAGGGCGGGCCACGGCGTCGGATTTGAATTCCGGCGTGGCGGCCGAGTCGGAATCCAGATGCTTGAATTGAAACAGGGAAAACTCGTCGAAGCGCACTTCATGCGTGCCGATCCAGAAACTGTCGAGCGTCACTTCATGGGTAGTTTCCGGCGTATCGCCCCCCATCCGGAAGGCGCCGCCGGGCAGCAAAGCGAGTAGGAATGTTTGGGTTGTACCCGGGATACGGACGGTGTCAGTTTTGAGTTTTGTCCCGAGGCCTCGTGGATGAGTTTTGAGTTGGGAGTCGGAAGTTTGGAGTTTGGCGGAAAGGGTGGGGTAGAGGAGTAGCGGGAGAAGGAAGAAAAGGCGCATCCTGACGATTTTATTCATTTCACCGAACCAAAATCTCAAACGGCAACCTCGCCTGTACGCCCTGATTTTTCTTAAAATCCTGCAGGGTTTTGTACACCGGGTACATGTCGCCGAGTTCGGACTTGAGCAGGTAGGTGCGGATAACGTCGTCGTCGTCTTTATCGCGGTCGAATTTTTCGAGCAGTTGCTCCAGGCCGGTTTTGGTGCGCGGGTATTCCGCGGTGCGGTATTTTTCGAGTCCGGCGAGTTTGGCGGCGGAGGCCATGGCGCGGTCGAGCCCGCCCAGGTCGTCTACCAGGCCGAGTTCTTTGGCTTTGGCGCCCGTCCATACGCGGCCCTGGGCGATGGCGTCGACTTGTTCCACGGTTTTATGCCGGCCTTCGGCCACTTTTTTCAGGAAATCCTGGTAGATCCATTCCACCCGGTTCTGGATCAGGGCCGATTCTTCGGGTGAAAAATCGTACATGGGCGTACCGAAGGCGGAGAAGCGTCCGGTGCGTACGGTGTCGGCGGTGATACCGAGGTTTTCTTTCATGGTTTTTTGCAGGATGGGGATCATGCCGAATACGCCGATGGAGCCGGTGAGGGTGCCGGGTTCGGCAAAAATGCTGTCGGCCTGGCAGGCGATGTAGTAGCCGCCCGAAGCGGCCAGGTCGCCCATGCTCACCACGACGGGTTTGCCGGCCTGTTTGCACAGCTGTATTTCACGCAGGATGTTTTCGCTGGCCAGTACGCTGCCGCCCGGCGAGTTGACGCGCAGGACGACGGCTTTTACGTGGTCGTCCTTTCGTATCTCGCGCAGTATCCGTACGTACTTGCCATCGGTTACTTCGCCCGGCTCGCCTTTATTGCCGTCGGTAATGGTGCCTTCGGCAAAAATCACCGCAATTTTGTCTTTAGACGTATAGTCCAGTTTTTTAACGCGTGAATCGAAGTAGTCTTCAATGCTCACCCGGTTGAGTTTGTCGTTCTTGTCGAGGCCGATTTTATTTTTCATCAGGTCGAAAACCTGGTCTTCATATACGATGCGGTCGATCAGGCGGCTTTTGAGAGCGGTTTCGGCGCCGCGTCCTTCATAATTGTCGGCGATCCGGCGCAGTTCGGCTTCCGGAATATTCCGGCTGGCGCTGATGTCGCGGATCATTTCATGGTATAGGGCCGTGACGTATTCACGGATCTGAAGGCGGTTTTCATCGCTCATTTTATCGAGGCGGAACGGTTCGGTGGCGCTTTTGAATTTGCCGGCGTAAAATATGCGCATTTGCACGTCCATTTTATCCAGCATGCCCTTAAAAAAGAGGAGCGTACTGGACAGGCCGCGAAAATCGACGGCGCCGATGGGATTGAGCAATACGCTGTCGGCCGCGGATGCCACGTAATAAGCGTTCTGGGTATAGTAATTGGCGTAAGCCACGACAAATTTCCCGGACGTTTTAAAATCCACCAGGGCGTCGCGCAGCACGGCGGAGGTAGCCTTGCCGGCGGTGAGGTACATGGCGTTGATGTAAATACCTTTAATATCGGCGTCCTCTTTGGCCTGGCGGATGGCCCGTACCATGTCGGCGAGTCCCACCACGCTTTCCTGGTCGAAATTGAAGGGGTCGAGGGGCAGGTTGTTCGTTTTTTCCGGGATTTGGTTCTCAAACTTCAGTTCCAGTACGGAATTGGGTTTGATCCACACCTTTTTTTGCTGCGAGGCTTGTTCGGCAAAACCGGCAACCGACCAGATACCGATAAAAAACAACAATACAAGGGCCAGGAAGGTGCCCAGGCAGGAAGCGAAGAGAAACTTAAAAAATTGGTTCATAACTATACGATTGAGATGACGCAAAGGAAAACACCGCCTTGCCGATCGTTGGAAAAATTAGATTAAAAGCCCGATTTAAGGGATGTAGCGAACACTTTTCAGGTCATTTCCTTTTCTCCGGCAATTGCCGGGAGCGGCCAAAGATTTTTAAGCGACTTATTATCCGGCAGCCGCTAAAAGCGGTACTTTTCGCCCCCAAGCAGCAAAATAAGTTTTAATCCGCTCTGCCATCGAAATTCAAGCTATTAATCTGAAAACAAACCCTCTTTTGTTTCAAATGTTTCGCGCATCGCTTCATACCGGTTTCTTTCTTGGCTTCCTGCCTGTTTTTCTTCTATTCTGTAATATCTCCCGGACGACAGGCCAGCAAATGCAGGTGACGGATGCCGCTTCGGCGCCCTATACCCCCGGCAACCTGATCCCGAACGTTTTCCTGGGCGATGGGGTGGAGGTAACCAACGTTACCTTCAAAGGAGAGCCTGTGTCGGTGGGTTATTTTAGCGGCGGGCAACAAGCCGTCGGCCTTGAGCGGGGTATTGTTATGACAACCGGGGCCGCGGAAACGGACTTAACTGCGATACCCACGCGATACGGATGCGAGTCCCTGGGGCAAAATTTTGCCGGCATTCCGGTACAATACACCCAACAATTCGATGCCGATCTGGCCCAATTGTCGGCGGGCACTTTTTGGGATCTGACCACTTATACCATCACTTTTATTCCGACCGCCGATACCTTGCGTTTCCGGTATTGTTTTGCCTCCGAGGAGTACCCGGAATATTCGTGCAGCCAGTATAATGATGTTTTCGGATTTTTTATTCAGGGACCGGGCTACCCGGCGCCCACCAATATTGCGCTGATCCCCGGCACCAGCCTGCCGGTTGCCATTAACAACCTGCACCCCGATAACTTCCTGTTTCCGCCCTGCCCGCCGTTAAATCTGCAATATTATATCGACAATGACTTTTCCAATAAGCAACCTACTTATGACGGCCTGACCCGCGTATTTACGGCCGAGGCCGTGGTTGTTCCCTGCCAAACGTACACCATCAAACTGGGGATCGTGGATGTGGGCGACGATTCGCACGATTCAGCCGTTTTTCTGGAAGCGAAAAGTTTCGGAACCGGTTCTTTGCGCGCCGAAGTGGCCTCGCCCAGCCTCGACGGCATGATCACGGAGGGCTGCTCAGGGGGGACGCTTACTTTCAGGTTGCCCGCCCCGGTATCGACCGATTTTCCCATCGATTATAATATTATTGGAACGGCGACTAACGGTGTTGATTATCAATTGATCCCGCCGGGATTGTTTATCCCCGCGGGACAATCGGAAGTCAGTATCCCGATTGTTGCCCTGGAGGATAATATGCCGGAGACAGGCGAATTTATTGCCGTGGACATTCGCCGCGACCCCTGTACGCGGGATACGCTGCAAATCTTTTTGCGGGACAATCAGATCGCTCCGCCGGATTTGCCGGCAGAAGCAGTCATTTGTTCCTCCGGTTCATTGGTAGCACTGGACGGTACGCTCCCGGTGCCATTACCCCAACCGCGGCAATTCAGCAATACGACCGATATGGTCATTAACCCGGTGGATGTGGCGGTGTTTTCTGCCATAAATGTGAACGGCGTTTTACCAACCACCCTGCAGCCGGGTATGATCCGGTCCGTTTGTGTCAATATCACCCACGGCTGGACCGACGATCTGGATGTTTACCTGATCGCGCCCGGCGGTCAGTTCCTCGAATTGATGACCGATTGCGGCGGCGCCGGAAAGAATTTTATCAATACCTGTTTTACCCCGGCGGCGACGGCAAAGATCGGTCAGGCAACCGCGTTCGACGGGCCTTTTACAGGCGACTGGCAGCCCGAAGGTCCGTGGTCCGATCTGTGGAGCGGCGGCGCTTTTCCGGCCAACGGGCAATGGCGCCTGCAATTGAGGGACGACCAGGGCGGTATCGTTGGCACACTCAACGACTGGACGATCACATTTGAGCCGGTATATGGTATTAAATATGCCTGGTCGCCTGCTACAGGGTTGTCTTGTTCCCACTGTCCGGCAACGGCGGCCAGCCCGGCAGCCACCACTACGTATAACCTGACGGCTACGGATAGTTACGGATGCGTGGTACAGGATTCGGTACAGATCAAAGTCGATCAGGCTTTGGAGGCCCCGCTGGTGAATTGTAATGGTTTTTCCGGCAACAGCGTCAGTTTTTCCTGGAATAACGTGACGGGCGCTTCGGGTTTCGAGGTCAATGTAAACGGCGCCGGCTGGGAGTCGCCCACCGGTACCACTACACACCAGGTCAATGGTTTGCTGCCGGGGGCTATGGTGGAAATCGAAGTCCGGGCTATTACCCCTCCGGACGCCGTATGCAACGCTCTGATCGGGTCGGCCCTGTGTTCCGCCTGCCCGGAAGTGAGCATCACGCCCACCCACGTTACTTGTTTTGATGGCGACGACGGCGCCGCTGCTGCCGTGTTGAACGGTGGTGTGGCTCCGTTCACCTACCAATGGAGCGACCCTCTCAATCAAACCGCCGCTATTGCTGTCAACCTCGAAGCCGGCACTTATACGGTAACCGTAACCGATGCCGACGGCTGCACGGCCACGGCCAGCGTCACCCTCACACAGCCCCCCAACCTGGTCATCAGCGTGACGGCCAATCCGGCCAAATGTTTTGGCGAAGCCTCCGGTATGGCCACGGTAAGCGCCTCGGGCGGTATTGGGCCTTATCAATTCGCCTGGAGCAACAGCCAGACCGGTTCAACGGCTACCAATCTGCTGGCCGGCACTTATGCGGTGACGGTAACGGATGCCGTCGGTTGTCCCAAAACCTCCTTCGCGCTGATCGGTCAGCCGCTTCAGATTGTGGCCAATATCACGACGGTTCCGGTCAGCTGCAACGGTGGCACAAATGGCTCGGCAACCGTAACGGCATCGGGCGGCACGCCGCCGCTGACCTATAAATGGAGCGATCCGGCCGGACAAAGCACTACCACTGCTTCTAATCTCAGCGCCGGAGTATACACCGTCACGATCACAGACAAAAACAACTGCACCGCCACCCAGACTGCCGCGGTGACCGCCCCGCCGGCCATACAGGTAAACCTGACCGGCACTGACCTGAGTTGCAACGGCGTGCCCACCGGCTCGGCATCGGTAAGCGCCGTGGGAGGCAATGGAAGCCTTACCTATAAATGGAGCGCGCCGGGTAGCCCGACCGGCGCAACCGTGAGCAATCTGGCGGCAGGCGCCTATACCGTCACGGTAACCGATGGCAATAATTGCAGCGCCACCGGCAGCATTACTATCAATCAGCCGCCTGCCATGAGCCTTACCATTGTCAAACAAAACGTGACTTGTTTCGACGACGACGACGGCAGCGCCGCGGTGAGCGTTAACGGCGGCGCCGGTAATAAAACTTACCAATGGAGCGACCCGGCCGGCCAAACAACTGCTGCCGCGGTAAACCTGAAAGCCGGCGTTTATACCGTTACCGCCACGGACATGAACGGCTGCACGGCTACAGCCAGTACTACACTGACGCAACCAACCGACCTGATGGTGAGTGTGGTGGCCAATCAGGCCAAATGTTTTGGCGAAGCCTCCGGCTCGGCCAGTGTTTCCGCATCCGGAGGCGTCGGCCCGTATCAGTACGCCTGGAGCAACACGCAGAGCGGGCCCAATGCCGGCAATCTGACCGCGGGCACCTATACCGTAACCGTAACGGATGCCGCCGGCTGCGCCAAAACTTCGTTTGCGCTCATCGGCCAGCCGTCGGCCATCACGGCCAATGTAATTACCCTCCCGGTCAAATGTCATGGAAATGCCGACGGCTCTGCATCGGTCAACCTGGCGCAGGGCGGCACGCCGCCACTGACGTATAAATGGAGCGATCCGGCCGGACAAACCACTGCCGCGGCGGCGAATCTGAGTGCCGGGGTTTATACCGTAACCATTACGGATAAAAACAATTGCACCCTTACCCAATCGGCTACCGTAACGGAACCGCCGGCCATACAACTTGCAGTGACGGGACAAAATCTGAACTGCAACAACGTACCTAACGGGTCTGCGATGGCGACGGCCTCCGGCGGGACCGGTTCCCTGACCTATAAATGGAACGATCCGGCCGGTCAAGCCTCGGCAAATGCCACTGGTTTGAACGCTAACACTTACACTGTCACAGTAACCGACGGCAATGGTTGCACGGCAACGGGTAGCATAACCATTTCGCAGCCGCCGGCTTTGACGCTTAGCGGCGCCGTTCAAAATATCAACTGTTTTGGCGCCAACAACGGGCAAGTCAGTGTCACCCCTGAGGGAGGAACAGCGCCCTATATTTATCAATGGAATACCAGTGAAAATGGCGCTGTTATCCTCAATAAACCCGCGGGCTCTTATACTGTTACCGTGACCGATGCAGGCGGTTGTACTGCCGTTTATTCCGCAACGATCACCCAACCGCCTGTTTTGACAGCCGCGGCCGTCAGTCAGAATATCCGTTGTTTTGCACAAAACACCGGTTCCATTCAGCTGAATATATCTGGCGGTACCGGCACTTACCAGGTGAGCTGGGCCGGACCCGGCGGATTCACTGGTTCGGGCGCCGCGCTCGATAATCTGGCAGCGGGCACATATTCAGCCACGGTGACGGATGCCGCGGGTTGTACGGTTTTGCAGACTGTAACGCTTACTCAACCGGCTTCCGCTTTATCTGTTGTCGTTTCGCCGCCGCCCGTTACGATCTGTTTCGGGGCCAGCAATGGGTCGGTACACGCGGTGGGTAATGGCGGCGCCTTGCCTTACAGTTTTTTGTGGAATAACGGTCAAAACAACGCCGCGGCGAAAGACCTTCCGGCCGGTATTTACACGGTAACAGTAACCGATGCCAATCAATGTACGGCCACCGTTTCGGCCACAATCAGCCAGAAAGAAAAAATAACGGTAAGCACGGAAGGCGGTGTCGTGGATTGTTTTGGCAGCGCCGATGGTACGGCGCGCGTCACCGCGGTGCTCTATGGCGCCACACCTGCAAACCTGACCGACTTCCTGTACCAATGGAGCACCGTACCGCCTCAAACCGGCGTGCAGGCTTCCGGTTTGGTAGCCGGACAAACCTATACGGTCACCGTCACAGACGCTTCGGGGTGTACGGCTACCCAAACGGCCGCTATTGCCAGTGTTCCGCCGGTAACGGCAGTTATCACCACTACCAACAATCCCTCGTGTTTTGACAGTGCCGACGGTTTGGTGATTGCCTCCGGCGCTGGCGGAGTGCCACCCTACGCCTACACCTGGAGTTCCAACGTGTCCGCGGCGGTCGATTCCCTGGCGCAGGGCCTTTCAGGCGGTGTTAACTACCGCGTCACGGCCACCGACGCAAAAGGCTGCACCGGTGTCGCCAATGTCGTGCTGACAGCGCCTCCTGCTCTGAAAGTCAGTTTCCAGGTCGCCCAGGCGCTTTGCAACGGAGAAAACAACGGCAGCGCCAAAGCCATTGCCTCCGGCGGCACGGCGCCTTACCAGTTTCAGTGGTCGAATGGCGCCGCTTCGGATGCCATAACACAAGTGGCCGCCGGACTTTATCAAATTACGCTTACGGATGCAAAAGGATGTACCCTGAACGGCGATGTGGAAATTGACCAACCGGACATCCCTTTGGGCGGAACGGCCACCCAACAGGACGTGGGCTGTTTTGGGGGGCACAACGGCACGATCACTATTGCCGGCAGCGGCGGAACGCCGCCTTACCGCTATGCCCTGAACGACGGCGCCTGGAACGGTTCTTCTGTTCAGATCGGCCTCTCAGCCGGTATTTATACGCCCCGGATACAGGATAAAAACGGCTGCATTGCCGATCTGGCGCCCGTGGAAATTACCCAGCGCCCGGCTATCGGTCTGGACTTGGGGCCTACGATCCGAATTGAACTGGGCGAAACCACCCAATTGTTTGCCCAGGTGTCGAATGCTGCCGATCCGGTGGAATACTTCTGGAATCCGGCCGACAGCCTTTTGCTCAGTTGCCTGGATTGTCCCGATCCGTTGGTGGACACCCTGGTCTTTGAACACTGGTTTGAGCTGACCGTGGTGGATGCTTTTGGCTGTGTGGCTGAAAACCGCGTACTGGTTGTGGTGGAAAAACCGCGCAAGGTATTTGTACCGACGGCCTTTTCTCCCAACGGCGACGGCAGCAACGATTTGCTGCTGGTGCATGGTCAATCCACCACGAAAGTGATCTCATTCCGGGTGTTTGATCGCTGGGGGGAATTGCTGTATGAAGGCAACGACTTTCCGCTGAACGATCCTGCCTCCGGCTGGGATGGCAATTTCCGCGGGCAACCGATGGATCCGGGTGTGTACGTGTGGGTGCTGGAAGTAGAGTATCGGGACGGTGTAAGAGAAGTGTATAAAGGGGATACTACGCTAATCAGGTAATCAAACGGAGCTTTACTTTTCAAAAACCCGGCTCACGGGGAAAATTAACAATAAAAGCCCGTTGGCGGCCAGCAAAAACAAAACAACGTCGATTGTTTGCAGGGCATTCGGCATTTTTCCGGCGAGGATACAGGCCAGCCAGACGATTACCTGAAAGATGGCGGTTATGGCAGCGCCGCCCGTGCGCGCAGTCCAGGAGTTGGAACGAAATTGCGGCAGCAGATAAACGCCTGCTGCGCCGGCTGTTTGTATGGCAAGCCAACCGGCGCTCCACTCCAGCGACACAGAACTCAGGACTATTGCCATCAGCCAGACCAGCCAGGAAATATCCGGCGCGTATTTGCGATCCAACAATACCGGAAGGCCCCAAATCGGTATCAACAATGCCACGGCAAATCCCAGCCAACTGGTGAAACTGACCAATGCCAGTAAACCTAAAATCAGCACCGGTGGCAACAACGCCGCTTCCCGTTGATTCCAAATAAGCGGATACTGCCTTTGCAGCCAGTAGAAAAAACAGCCGAACATGAAAAAGGCCAGCAAGGCGTAGCCGGCGGCCACCACAAAACCTTTGGGCACATCGTAGCGGTGACTGAGAGAATCCAGTTTCCGGTAAATATCTTCGGTGATCAAATCGTTTTTACGAACGATCACTTCACCTTTACGTACAGTTATCCCGGTGCTGATCACGGCGGCTATTTTTCTGCGTTTGCCTGCCTCGCTAATCGAGTCGCTGTACAATACATTGGGTATCAGGGTTTTTTCCAACAGATTCAGTAATAATTCCGGTTGCCGGAGTGGGCTGTACGGCAGACTGTCGGTCAGGAAATTCAGAGCCGAATGCAGCGTAAACAGCGAAGCCGCGGGAACCCGCCTTTCGTTTTGGCCGTCAACGAGGTATAAGCTCGCGGCGGGATCGTTTTGGAGCAACTCGTCCAATTCCGGGCTGCCGATCCCGCGGTTGTAAATCCGATCCAGCAGTTGCCGGCCAAAGCCGAGGTAAGCCGTTGGGTTGCGAATCAGGTCTTCGTATTGGGTATTATTCCGGCTGATACGCACCTGGTCGTTGACCAGGGTTTCCAGCTTTCTTTTTTGCTGCCTGGCGATCTCAGGACGAACCAGAAAATACGGGGCGTGTTCAGTTTCAATCCTTGCCAGTTCATCGCGAACCAGTTCCTCCGGATGTAAAACTTCGAAGTCGAATGGCGCTTTCAACGAGGGATAATTCCAGGGGTGGCCTTTTTCGAAGCGATAGGGGAAAGGTGATTGTTGTGGCATCACCAGCCCGGCTATGATCGCTGCGAATACAGCCCAGCCCAATGGCAGGAAAGAAAAAGTTTCCCCGCGAAAGGGTACCGGCCAAAAGCCGGGAGGCAGGCGTCTGCGTCGCGGCATCTTCATTTCTGGTCTTTTAAATTTTAGTTCGGGGATTCCACACGATTTCCGCCGTGCCGGCTTCCTGCGCCAGGTGGCGGGCCAGCATGAAAAAATAATCGG
>CALEYM010000030.1 GCA_937926185.1 uncultured Bacteroidota bacterium
ACACGACGCGTTCCATGACCCGGATATCGTCGAGCGGATTGCCCTCCACGGCCACAATATCGGCCAGTTTTCCGGTTTGCAGGACGCCGGTTTGTTCGCTGAGCCGGAGCAGTTCAGCGGCGTTGACCGTGGCAGCCCGGAGGATGTCCCAGGTTTTCATGCCGGTTTGTGCCATGTAGTTGAATTCCAGGTTGTTTTTGCCGTGCGGAAATACGCCGGCGTCGGTGCCGAAGGCGATTTTTACACCTTTTTGGTAAGCTTTGCCCAAGGTCTCGCTGATCTGGGGCCCGATGCCGAGCGCTTTTACGCGCACTACCTCCGGGAAAAAACCGGGGGCATATTGCGCGCTGTCCGTCACCGCCCAGCCGGCAGTGAGCGTGGGCACCAGCCAGGTACCGCGTTGTTGCATCATCAGCATGGTATGATCGCTCATAAAAGTGCCGTGTTCGATGCTGGTCACGCCGGCGTCCACTGCCCGGCGCATACCTTCGTCGCCGTGGGCGTGGGCCGCCACGGGCACGCCAAGATCGGCGGCGGTGCGCACGATGGTTTGCAGTTCGTCTTCGGCATAATGCGGCAAGCGGCCGTCGCGGGCCAGGCTGAGTACGCCGCCGGTAGCGGTTACCTTGATGAGGTCGGCGCCGCGTTTGATCTGTGTGCGCACGGCGGTGCGGCAGGCGTCGGGGCCGTCGGCAATGCCTGCCTCGGCGCCTGGGGGCGGATCAAACAGGTCCCAGCGGGCGCCGGTGGTAAAGTCGCCATGGCCGCCGGTAATACTGAGCGTTTGTCCCGAAGTGAGTATACGCGGGCCGATGGCCCAACCCTGGTTGATGGCGTTTCGCAAGGCGATATTAACCCCCCGTCCGCCCAGGTCGCGCACGGTGGTAAAGCCGGCTTCCAGGGTACGCCGGGCATACACGGCTGCACGGAAAGCCAGGTCGGCGTCATTCAGGGTATAGCGTTCGTTGTACGAATTGCGGCTTTGTTCCCATTCAAAATGCACATGGCAATCGATCAGGCCCGGCAACACGGTTTTATCCTTAAGATCGATAAGTGTGGCCCCGGTAGGTGGATTCAGATACCCTTTTTCGATACGTTCGATCTTGTTGCCTTCCACGATGACCGTCATTTGCGTCCGTACCTGTTCGTCGGTCATGGCGAGCAGGCGCCCACAGTGCAGATAGGCGGTTTGGGCGGGAAGACAGGCCGGAAGCAGGAGGAGCAATGACGTGAGCAAACGATTCATAAAAACGCTTTGACAATCTTCGGTCTGCAACAAGGTGGCTTCCAATGCAGGCATGCGCTCCATCCATACAGGCTTGCCGTCTTGAATACCTTGTTCCATTCAGCATGCAAGGTATTTAATTTTAAATGTCCGTCTGCAATTTGAAAGCGATAAGCCGGAATGCCGGTTTTTACGCCGACTAACAGTCGGCGTTACAAGGTCAGCCCCCCATCCACGCTGATCGTGGCGCCATTGATGAACGCCGCGTCGTCGGATGCCAGGAAGGCGTACACGGCTGCTACTTCGTCGGGGGCGCCGAGCCGGCCGGCCGGCGCTTTTTCCTGCATGGTTTGAATGACGTTTTCGGGCAGGGCGTCCACCATCTCCGTACGGATGAAACCCGGCGCCACGGCGTTGGCGGTGATGCCTTTCCGGCCAAATTCACGGGCCCATACCTTGGTCATGGCAATGACGCCTGCTTTGGTAGCGGCGTAGTTGGTCTGGCCGAAATTGCCATATAGCCCCACTACCGACGCCGCGCTGATGATGCGGCCCCAGCCCTGGCTTTCCAGATAGGGATAAACGGCCTTGGTGCAGTTGAACACCCCGGTCAGGTTCACCGCGATGACCTGATCCCATTGTTCGCTGGTCATTTTTTTCAGCGTGGCGTCGCGGGTGATGCCGGCGTTGTTCACGAGGATATCGATCCTCCCGAAGGCTTCATACGTCAGGCGGGCCGCTTCCCTGGCGGCGTCGGGGTCGGTCGTATCGACCGCGAAAAAACGGGCGGGCAATCCTTGAGCCTTACATTCGGCTTCGAGCGCCTGTCCGCGTTCGGTCTGGACGTCCCAAATGGCGACGCTGGCGCCTTCGCGCAAAAAACGAAGTACCGCGGCGCGGCCGATCCCGCTGGCGCCGCCGGTGACGATGGCTACTTTGTTGTGAAGTGAGGACATAATAAGAATGGGTTAGAAGGTTTCTGGTTTGAGGGTTTCTGGTTATCTTCCGCTCCCGGGGCTCCAGATTGCCTTAAAGTGCGGCAAAGGTAGGGCAGTCGGGTCGCGGCAGGTCCGTTTTTCAAATTCCGTCATTCTGTTCGGTCAACCGGGGTTTCGCCAAACAGGATTTTTAAAAAAACCGATTTTACAGTTTTGTAAAAACAACTGGTTTTCAATGTGTTGTTATTTGATTTAAAAATAAATTTTTGGAAAACCGGCTAATTTCCGCTTAACTACCGGTGGAAAGTCCAGCCTGAAAAACTTCCGTCTGTTTGCTTAAAACGCGCAAAACGCCGTGCAACAAAGCGCCGGGCCGCCATACTTTAGCCGGAAATCCGGACAAAACCGGATGCGCTACGACTTAAAATGCAGACGGGAAACTGGACACTGGCAACGGCAACGCTTCTCGCGGCTTACGCGGCGGTGCTGCTGTTTTTTGTCGTACGCGCGGCGCGGCGTACCCGTTCGCTGGCCGATTACGCCGTGGGTAGCCAGGGCTTTTCACCGGTAGTGGTGGGGCTGTCGCTGGCAGCCGGCGTGACCAGCGCCGCCACCTTTATTATCAATCCCGGATTTGTGGCCCTGTACGGCTGGAGCGCCTTTGTGGCCATGGCCATCGTTTTGCCGCTGGGCATGTTCGTCTCTCTGATCATCCTCACCCGCAGTTTCCGGCGCTATGGTTCCTCGGTGAAGGCGCTGACCTTATCGCAATGGATGGGCAAACGCTTCGACAGCCGGGGGTTCGCGTTGTGGTTTGCGGTGTTGTCGCTGTTGCTGCTCACCTTTATCGTGCTGATTTGCGTAGGCATGACCAAGGTTATCGCTTCGGCGCTGGGTGCGGGCGAGTTGCCGGTGCTTATTGGTCTGGTCGTCTTCGTGTTTGGATATATGATGTTCGGCGGCGCTAATTCGCTGGTGTACACCAATACCATTCAGGCCGTGCTGATGCTGGTCGTTGCCGGGGTGATGCTCGGTTCGGGCGCGCAACATTTCAACGCGGGTATTGCCGGTTTTTGGGACAAACTCGCGGCCATCGACCCGGCGCTGACCGGGACGGTAAACCCGAAAAGCCTGTTATTCCGCGACTGGTTTGAAGTTGTTTTTTGCAATTTCGTCGTCGGTGTGGCTATTGTTTGTCAGCCCCATATCGTGACGCGTTCGCTGATGCTGCGCAACGAGCGCGACGTGAATAAATACCTGATGGTGGGTATCGCGGCGGAAATCGTATTTTTCATCGTGATCTTCACCGGTTTCTATGCCCGGCTGCAATTCCCCGACCTGACGGCCAACGGCGAGCCACTGCGAATGGACGGGATTATTCCCGCTTACGTGGTATCCGCCTTTTCGGTGGGCGCCGGGTTGCTGGTTATCCTGGGCTTGTTGTCGGCGGGCCTGTCTACCCTGGAGGGGTTGATCCAGTCGGTTTCGATAACTATCACCAACGACCTGATCGATCCGCTGGCCGGCAGCGCCCTGGGCGAGGGAGAGCAGCGCGCCAGACGCCTGAGCGCGGTAAATAAAGTAGTCATTATGACTCTGGCCGTAATATCTGTCATTTGGAGTTACGACCAGTTGCTGCATCCCAACCTCAGTGTGGGCATTCTGGCGCAAAACGGCGTGTACGCGTTTTTTTCAGCGGCTTTTGTGCCGGTGTTGTTTGGAATATTCCTGAAAAATACGCCGCGCATGGCGCCGGTTGCCGCTTCCGTCACGGCAGTCGTGGTGCATTTCGCGGTGTATTACGGCGGCTTAACACCGTATACCGAAGGCGCGGTGCGCAATCCGGCGGTGGCGGCTGCGCTGGCGATCGTGAGCTCGGTGGTAGTGGGGTTGGGGGCGCATTTTTTTAGCCATAAAGAAAATACAGGTGCTTGAAAAACAGATGTTTATTAAAATAGACCATGGCTGCTAAATTATATCTGGCTGTTTTTGTTTTTTTCTTTCACGCCGTCAGGCTGACGGCGTTACTGGCGCAACCGGGCATGCAGGACATCATTTATCCATCTGATACGAAAAAAATCGCCCTCGCAAGCGGCACGGAAATCGCCTACCTCGACCGCGGCGAAGGGCCGTACACCCTGCTTTTTATACACGGCCTGGGCGCCAACCTGAAGGCTTGGCAAAAAAACATGGATTCGCTGAGCCGGCAATACCGTTGCATCGCGGTAGACCTGCCTGGATATGGGAAGTCCAGCCAGGGCGACTATGATTTCAATATGACTTTTTTTGCCGGCCAGGTGCGGGAGTTTATCCAGGCGCTCGGTTTGCAAAAAGTAGTGCTGGCAGGCCATTCGATGGGCGGACAAATTGCGCTTACGTATGTCCTGCGGGATATTGCTCCCGTTGAAAAACTGATACTTATCGCCCCGGCAGGCATCGAAACGTTCAGCGAAACGGAGAAAAACTGGTTCAAAATGGTATACACGCCGGAGGTGGTGAAAAACACCACGCCGGAACAAATTCGCCGCAATTTCCAGATCAACTTTTTCGAATGGCCTGCCGATGCGGAATTCATGTACGAAGAACGGCTGTTCCTGCGCAGTACCGGTGAATACGACCGCTGGTGCCGGATGATCCCGCAATGCGTAATGGGCATGCTCGACGAACCGGTGTTCGACAGGCTGGGACAAATCACCTTGCCGACGCTGATCCTGTATGGAGAAAACGACTATCTCATACCCAATCAACTTTTACATAAAGATCAAACCACGCTTCAAATCGCCCAATCAGCCCAAACCCAAATTCCGGGTAGCCAGGTTCGGATGATCGCCCGTTGCGGTCACTTCGTCCAGTGGGAACAAGCCGGCCAAACCAACCAGGCTATCCGCGAATTTCTGGGTCAGTAATCGAAAATGAGGGAAGTAAACGGCTCCAATCCGGCTAAACGCACCAGCGTTTGGCAAGTGGTCTGTTTGTCTTACCCGGTAGAGTAATGCCTCCAACCAGAAACCCTCTAACCAGAAACCTTTCTAAATACTCGCTCACATTTGCTCATTCAATTACTCTTGTCCGTATGAAAAAGATTTTTACCACCTTATTTTTTACCCTTCTCGGGGTATGGGTATTTGCCCAACGAGGCACTGTCTCCGGTAAAGTTACCGACACCGTTTCCGGTGAGGCATTGGCCGGCGCCACCGTCGTGGTGGAAGGCGCTACCGGCGGAACCGCCACCGATGGCGACGGCATGTTTTCCTTTTCCGCGGCGCCCGGCGCCCGCAAACTGTTGGTATCGTACATCGGCTACCAAACGGCCACGGTAGACGTGACCGTGACGATCGGCGGTTCGGTCACGGCCAATGTGAGCCTGGAACCGACCGGGATACAGGGCAGTGAAATCGTCGTATCAGCTTCGCGCCGCGCCGAAAAACTGACCAACGCCCCGGCCACTATCCAGGTGATCAACGCCAGGGCGATCAGCGAGCTGCCTTCGTTCAACGTGGCCGAACTGCTGGGCCGCCAGAAAGGACTGGACTACGTGCGTTCCGGCGTATTGGGCATCGGCGTAAACGCACGCGGTTTCAACAGCGCCTTTAACCCTAAAAACCTGCAAATCAACGACAACCGCCTCTCAACGCTCATTGCCACGGGGTTGCCGCTGGGCGCACTGAGCACCACGGTGAAGGAAGATGTCGAGCGGATCGAGGTTATTCTCGGCCCGTCCTCCGCCCTGTACGGCCCGAACGCCCACAACGGCCTGCTCAATACCATCACAAAAGACCCCCGCAGCTCGGAGGGCACCACCGTGGCGCTCGGGTTCGGCAACCAGAACGTGATGAGCGGGCGTCTGCGGCACGCCATGAAACTGAGCGATAAATTTGCCTTCAAAATCAGCGGCGAATACACGAAAGGTACCGAGTTTGATTTTACCGATACAGTCTACTCCGGCGTTGCCGCGTATCCGGAATATCTGCTCGACCGCGACTTCAACTCCATGCGCGGCGAAGCGCAGTTGTACTATAGCGTCAATGACCAGTCCACCATCATTGCCGGCTACGGCGGCAGCAACAGCAACAACATCGGCAACACCAACGCCGGCCGCAACCAGATCCGCGACTGGCAGGTACACTGGTTTCAGGCCCGCTACGTGTCGCCGCGCTTTTTCGCCAACGTATATTACACCCTCAGCAGCACCGACTCCACTTATGCCATGAACCGGCGCACGGTAAACTACTGGTCGTATAAAAATGCCGGTTTCTCCGAAGCGGATGCCCGCGAAAAATCCATTGGATTTCAGTATTTTAAATTGTCCGACACGACCGGCCTTCACCTGAACCGCGGCGCCTTGTTCCAGGATAAATCCAACCGTCTGAACGCCGAAGTGCAGTACAACAACTCTTTGGGCAAAGCTTTCGACTTCATTGCCGGCGCACAACTTCAACGGGATGTCGCCAACAGCAACAATACCTACCTGCTGGACAAAGACGGCGCGATTGACGTCACTCAGATCGGCGGTTACCTGCAACTGGAGCGCAAATTCGGCAAAAACCTGCGCGCCGTGCTGGCTGCCCGGGCCGACAATCACGACCTGTACGGCTTCAACTTTATCCCGAAAGCGGCGCTCGTGTACACCACCGACAACAGCGCCCTGCGCTTCACCTACGGACAAGGCATCGCGGCGCCGACGATCCTGAACCTGTCGGCCAACATTTTCGGCGGCCTGCTGCTTGGCAACGGCGAAGGTTTCACTATCCGCGAATTCGACATGACCACCGGGCAACTGAGCGACGAATACGAAGTGCCCAAACTCCAGGTGGAAAAAATCCAGACCTTCGAACTCGGCTACAAGGCTCAGATCGGCAAACGCGTGTACCTCGATGCCAGCGCATACTACAACAACTCGGATAACTTCCTGAGTCCGGCAGTCAATGTGGCGACCGATCGCGGCGATCTGGTGGATCACGACAACAATCCGGCTACGCCGAACATCCAGCGCTACCGCGGCTACGCCATCCGCCGTGGCGCCGAAGAAATCGGCAATATCACCGCGGTAACGCCCCTGCCCGACGGCTCGCGCGGCGCCGACCTGGTGCTGACCTACGTCAATTTCGGCCAGGTAGCCACATACGGATTTGACCTGGGCCTGAACGTCAGTATCATCGAGGGTCTTACCGGCGTGCTGAACTATTCCTACTTTGGTTTCGATCTCGACGAAAGCGATCCGAAAAACGACGGCAACCGCAACGGAAAAGTGGATGCCAACGACCTGGCGATCAACACGCCCGACCACAAAATCGGCGTTGGCCTGAACTTCAGCAAAGGCGGTTTCTTCGCCTCGGCATTCGGACGCTGGGTAAATGAATACGATTTCTTCTCCGGCATCAACGTGGCGGCCAAAACCAATACCGACCTGATCTACGGCGGCATGCCCGTGGTGGAAAACAAACGCGTGGGCACGTCTTTCAACAATGGCCCCCTGGGCGGTTTTTTCAACCTCGACCTTGGCGCGGGCTATACTTTCGCCAAATACTACACCGTATCGGCACAAGTGGTGAACGCCCTGAACCAGGAGGTGCGCGAATTCGTTGCTTCACCTGCCATCAAACCGCTGTATTCGGTGGAATTGAAGGTGAACTTGCCTGGCATGAAACGGAAATAAGTTTTTGGGTTAGAGGGTTTCTGGTTAGAAGGTTACTGGTTAGAGGGTTGACCTTCTAACCAGTAACCTTCTAACCAGTAACCCTCTAACCAGTAACCTTCTAACCTCGGTAAACGTAATCTTTCACCACATATCCGTATTTCATGCGCAATGCCGCCATCGCTTCGGTCGCAGCCTATGCACCGGAGCAAGTAATCAGTAACCAATATTTCAACGAACTGCTCGGCGAGGATGTCGATACCTGGTTGCGCGAAAATGTGCAGATATATGAGCGGCGCTGGTGTGCGCCGGGAGAATCGACCGCTGATTTGTGCGAGCGCGCGGCGCGTATTGCCTTGGATCGCGCCGGCATTGGCGCTGCCGGCATTGACCTGATCATTTTGTCAACCGACACGCCGGAGTTTATTTCGCCGTCCACGGCCGCCGTGGTGCAGCATCGCTTGGGCGCCAAACAGGCGGGCACTTTCGACATCAACACGGCCTGTGCCGGCTTTGTCACCGCCCTCGATATCGGCGCCAAATATATCCGTGCCGATGAACGGTACCGCCATGTGCTGGTGATCGGCGGTTATGCCATGAGCAAGTATTTAAATCTTACGGACAAAAAAACCGTCACGCTCTTCGCCGACGGCGCCGGCGCCGTGGTGCTGCGCGCCGAAGACAATGGCGGCGAATACGGCTTTCTGGCCAGTGAATTGCGCACCATGGGCGAATACAACAGCTGGATGGGCATCTATGGCGGCGGTACGCACCTGCCCGTGACGCCGGACGTATTGACCCGTCACGAACACCAGCTGCAATTCGTGCAAAAATTTCCCAAAGAACTCAATCCCAGTACCTGGGCTGCTATGGCACTCGAAATGTGCCGGCGTATCGGTGTCACACCCCAGGAAGTACAACATTATTTCATCACGCAAATCAACATCAACAGTATTCGCGAAACCCTCGACCGCCTCGATGTGCCGCACGATCGGGCCACTACCGTCATGCACCGGTACGGCTATACCGGCTCGGCTTGTATTCCCATGGCATTTAACGACGCCTGGGAAAAAGGGCGCGTCAATTCCGGCGATCTGTGTTTCTTTATCGGCTCCGGCGGCGGACTGGCGTTCGCGAGCGCGGCATTTAGGATGTAATTTGTTTTAAATGTGGTCAATGTGGTCAATGTGCTCTTAATTGACCACATTGATCTCATTGACCACATTGAATTATGGATTGGTTTTCTCGTTGGGCCTTATATTGTCCAAATAAAATCGCCCTGAAAGAATACGAAACCGGGCGTACCCTCAGCTATGGTCAGTTGCACCGGTTGGGCAACCGGCTGGCGTGTCATTTACAACGGGCGTTCGGTGTGCAACACGGCGACCGGGTAGCGGTGCTGGCCGAAAACTGCCTGGAACTGGCGCTGTTGTTTGCCGCCGCGAAAAAGTTGGGATTTATCCTCGTGCCGCTGAACTACCGGCTCGCCGGTCCGGAGCTCGATTACCTGTTGCGCGATGCCGATCCGAAGCTGGCTTTGGCCGAGGCCAAATATCAAAACCTCATCGAATCGGCGCCGGCATGGGCCGAACTGCCCCACCGCTGGTCGCTGGAAGCACTGACCGAACTGACCGACCCGGCACTGAGCACGGCAGATGACGACCATTTTCCGCCCCAACCCATCGACGAAAACGACCCGGTTTTTATCCTCTACACCTCGGGTACCACGGGTTTCCCCAAAGGCGCCCTGTACACCCACAAAATGCTGTTCTGGAACAGCATCAACACGGCCATCTCACTGATCGTCAACTCCGAAAGCCGCACCCTGAATGTGATGCCGCCATTCCACACGGGGGGCTGGAACGTGCTCACCACACCGTTTCTGCACCACGGCGGCTATACCTGTTTGTTCAAAAAATTTGAGCCAGCCGCGGTATTGAGTGCCCTGGAAACGGAACGCTGCACCCTGTTCATGGGCGTACCCACCATGCTGAAAATGCTGGCCGACGCGCCCGGTTTTGCGGAAGCGGATCTTTCCAGCCTGCTTTACCTGATCGTCGGCGGCGAACCGATGCCCATACCGCTCATAGAACAGTGGCACGGCAAAGGCGTGTTCGTGCGGCAAGGCTACGGTATGACGGAAGTTGGCCCCAACCTCACCTCCCTGCACCAGGACGACGCCGTGCGCAAAAAAGGCAGCATCGGCCGGCCCAACTTTTACGTGGATGTTCGCATCGTGGATGAACAGGGCCAAGACGTCCCTGCCAACCAGCCCGGCGAATTGCTCCTGCGCGGACCCATGGTCACGCCCGGCTACTGGCGAAACCCCGGGGCTACTGCCAAGGCCCTGCGCGACGGGTGGTTTCACAGTGGCGACATGGCCCGCATGGATGAGGAAGGATTTCTATACATCGTCGACCGCCTGAAGAACATGTTTATCTCCGGCGGTGAAAATGTGTATCCCGCTGAAATAGAACGCGTACTGGTGGGCCATCCGGCCGTTTCGGAAGCGGCAGTGGTGGCCGTGCCCGACGATCGATGGGGCGAAACCGGCCGCGCCTTCGTGGTATTGCGCCAGGGCCAAACCGCCACCGAAACGGAACTGCTCGACTTTTGCCGCGAACGTTTGGCGAAGTACAAGGTGCCGCGCAGCGTCGTCTTTTTGCCGGAGTTACCGAAAAATGATACGGGGAAGATCAAGCGGCAGGTGTTGAAAGAAGAGTAGGGGTACAATGTGGGAGGCAGTAGATTAATTCCCCGCCCTCCCGACCCTCCCCGGCCAAAACCGCGGCACCCGTTTCTGATACTCCGCGTACGCCGGGTATTTTCCCGCCGATATTTTTTCGCTGAAATCCGAACTGCCCAGAAACAGCAGCATCAGCAATATGGCGCCGGCCAGCGACCAGTTGAGCCAGCGGCCCGTGGCCGCCACGCTGAACAGGTAGTAACTCAGCCAGACGGCCTGCTCGGCGGCGTAGTTGGGGTGGCGCATGCGGGCCCAAAGGCCGGTACGGCAAAACCCCCGGCCGTAGTCTTCGCCCAACGGTTCACCGGCCCGACGGCGGCGGTGTTTTTCGGTCTGATAGTTCCATTGCTGCTGGTCAGCCACCGTTTCCAGTATGATAAAGCCGAACATGAGCAGGGCCGCCACGGCATCCAGCCAGTTCAACGGCGTATCGCGGCCCTGCCAGGCCACCACTACGGGCAGCGTGAACAGCAGAATGAGGGTGTTCTGATACAGGGAAATAAAAAACAGGTTGAAGGCCATCCAGGGCAGGCGTTTGTTCAGCGGCGGGTTTTGTCGCAGAACGCCCCAGCGATAGTCTTCTTCGCCGCGCCAGGGAGGCCATTGGTAGCCGCCTCGCCGGGCAAAGTTGAAGGTCAGGCGCAGGCCCCAGAACGTGACCAGGGCGGCCATGAGGCTGGTGCGGGCGTCGAAGCCGGAACGGTGCGACACGTACCAGGCATAGCCGATGGGCAGCAGGCTCCAGAGTTTGTCCACCTGGCTGTAGTTGCGGGTCAGTTCGCTGACGGCGAAACAAAGCAGTGCCGCGACGAGCATGGCCTGAAACAGGGTTTTTACGCCGTGCCAATGTTCGGGGCCGAGCGGGGTGTCGTAGTACCAGGCAATGACGGGCAGGGCGATGAGCGTGGCGAGCAGAAAGAGGATGGTGCGGAGCATGAGCGGACTTTAATAGTGGCAAAACTATCTTTTTCCTTAAAATCAGAGGGTATTGAATTGTTTATAAAATGTATCATAACTTTACCACAGAGGCTGTTTATTAAACATATTAAAAAATGATAACCCGATGAAAAAACGCGGTGATTCCAGCCCGTCGCCATCTGCTTTTTCTTTCGGC
>CALEYM010000031.1 GCA_937926185.1 uncultured Bacteroidota bacterium
CGAACAGGATCGGCCAGTTGTCTTTGCGCAGGCGGCGAAGCAATGCCCGTTTCTGCCGGGTGCGCATGATAAACGGCAAAAGACTGAGCTGATACCAAATCGAACGGCTCCGGGGGTAGTAGTACACTTCGGCGCAGTATTTTTCCAGTTCCGGCGCCGGTTTCCGGTCGCCGTACTGAAAACAATGCAGGATCACCTTCACGCCAAGAGCATTTAATGCTTTGATCTGGTTAAAAATCACAATTATGCCGCCGTAGTTGGCCGGGTAAGGAATATCGAAAGAAACGATGTGCAAATGCATGATGGGCAGTGTTCTTCCGGAGGTTTGGCATATATCAACCGCCGGAGCGGCGCAAAGATAGGCGATATGCGCTTTTAAGCGGACGGGGAAAAATTTTTTGCTTTTTCGCTTGTTTTTTCCTGACCAAACGGCATACCTTAGGGATGTCTTAGGGAAGCCTTTTTTCCTGTCAGTATTTCTTTTGTTAACCAAATTTTGAGGGTATGAATATTACTTTTGAGGAGCTCCGCCGCATCAAACATGCTTTGCCCACCGGCAGCATCGCCCGGATTGCCCAGGAATTAAATCTCGACGAACAAACCGTGCGCAATTATTTCGGCGCTCACAAGTACCAAGACGGGCAAATCGTAGAATGGCACCTGGAACCCGGCCCGGGCGGCGGCATCGTTCACTTGGAAGATCAGACTATTCTGAACCGCGCACTGCAAATTATCGAAGAAAGTAATGCCAGCGTGCATTAAAGAACAATTCACCATTTTTTACCGCCAAAGCCATTTGGCGGACTCAACAACACTCGAAGAGGGAAGCACGGCAGACGCGCTTCCCTCGTTTTTTTTAAAAATCAAGGTAAAAGGCCGCCGTAAGCGTTTTGAATTCCCCGGACCAAACTTCTTCTTTTTCATAAATATAAAGGCGGGAACGCTGCATTGAATAAGGGTCGCGTTGCAATTGAAGCAACAAACGCTCGCAGGGTTTTTCTTTCCGGGCAAAAACCTGCGTTTCCCTGGCGCAATACAATCCCCGCATGGCAGCCCACTCGCATAAACGGCGGCCTTCAGCGGGCGGCAGAATAGTGCAAAATTTTCCTTGTGGCAACAAAAGCCGGTCCGCGGCATCCAACAAATCGCCGGGAGTAAGGGTGCGGGCTGTACGACTAAGTTGACGCTTTTTATCCGGTGAAACGATGGTTTCGGTAAAAAAAGGCGGATTGCTGACGATCAGGTCGTATTGATCGATAGCGTTTTGCGCAAAATACTGGATGGATTGCCCAACCGCGGCTAAACGCCCGGCCCAGGGTGAAGCGGAAAAATTCCGCAGGGCGCAGCGGTATGAATCTTCCTGCAATTCGACGCCCGTCACCTGAACGCCCACCATATCTTCGGTTCGTTGCGCCAGCATCAGCGCCACCAGGCCGGTTCCGGCGCCAATGTCCAGTATACGGGTAGCGCCCGAAACGTCGGCCCAAGCGCCGAGCAATACGCCATCGGTACCCACCGGATGGGCTGCCCCCTCCTGTTCAACGAGAAACCTTTTGAAACGGAACGGTGGTGACGCCACTTTCGGTAAAGATTTTTAAAAAATAAAAGCCCTGGGGAAGGCGATCTACGGACGCCCGGCCCAACGGCTCGCCGCTCATCGGCATGGCAATGCAAAGGCTGCCGGTGTTGTTCCAGATTTCAACACTGGCAGACCAACCGGATTCCGATGCGGAACGGAGATACAGGAATTCCGACACGGGGTTCGGAAAAACCTCAAACGGCATATTTTCAGGCGAGGCCGTCGCGGTAGGGAGGGTTTCTTTCCAGCGGCGTTCGAATTCGGCCTGAAAAAGAACGGCAATATCCGGGTCGTAGATCACGAGGGTGTTTTCATCGTTGGCAGTTTCGGCCGCGGTAGACCAGTTGTGCGATCCCGTGAGCACCAGGGGGTCAGATGCGGGATAACCGGCGTCCGACACCATATATTTATGATGCATCAGCGGCGCGGCAGGGTGCGGCAGCACCGGAACGCCGTTCGTCGTCAGCCAATTGAATTCTGCGCCGGGATCGCCGAGATTTTCCATGATACCCCGCACCTGTACGCCGCTTTTGTGCGCATTGACAAAGGCGTTTCCAATTTCATTTCGGGTAAAAGAAAAAATAGCGAAGCAGGCCTGCTGGTCGGCGCTTTGGATCGCCCGTACTATTTGCTGAGTCACCTGGTCGGAAGGCGAAAACCAGCACTCCGCGGGAATGTCGCCGATGATGAATTGGTGGGGCGTGTTGTCCGTTTTGGCGCTACCGAAACGGGCGGTCGCCGGGTTGGGCAGCGCCTGATCGGCGCCCCACATCTCGTTGAATTCCAGTTCGTAAGCGCGGGCGAGCGACTGATCCTGGATAAAAAGGGTGTTGTTGTAATCGGCGCTCATGTTGGAATAGGTCCAGTTCATCGAGCCGCCCATCACCCAGCAACGGTCGGCCAAACCAGCGTCGATCACCATAAATTTATTGTGCATCAGGGCTTCCTGATTGCCATACAGCACCGGGAAGGACGGCGCCGGTTTCAAGGCGGCGTTTTCAGTGTCCGCCGAGGCTATAAACCGCACACGGACGCCGCGGCTGTGCGCCTGCTTCAAGGCGCCGACAATGTCGTTCCGGCTGGTGTTATACATGGCCACGTCGATGGTCTGCTGGGCGGCGTTGATCCGGGCCAGGGTTTCCGTCAGCACGTCGCTAAAACTGGAGCCGGCCGGCACAAGACCCCCGGCGGCGGTCTCGTCGATGCCCTGGTTGAAGAACACCCGGATTTCGCCGGAGGAAAGCGAACGCGTGGCGAAAGGGCGGATTTCTGAATACGCCGTATCGTTCTGGCGGATGGCCGCAATGCGCACCCAGTAGATGGCGCCGGGTTGCAGGCCGGTAACACTCACCGAATGTTCGGGGGCGGAATTGGGCACCGCGATTAATTCGGAAGGAGGAGTAGTCGTTCCGTAATAAATCAGCGCCGAAGAGGGCAGATTGGTTTGCCAGCGGAGGCTGAATCCGTCGTACTGAATGTCCGATTGTTCGGGCCGGCTACCCAAAAACGAAAGCGCCTGCGCCATGCACAGCATAGGGCAACAGGCGACCAGGCAGGTGATCGCACTTTTTTTCAACATGGCGTGGCGGCGTTCCGGTCATGGTCTGGCAACCATGCCGTAAACTTTTTATTTGGCGTCAGGGGTTGAGTAATTACGTTCGCCAAAGATCAGGCTGCCGATGCGAACCATCGTGCTGCCTTCCTCCGCGGCTACGGACCAATCGCCGGACATGCCCATGGAAACTTCTTTAAACCAGGGCGCATCCGCGAAATAAGCGGCTTTGAGGTTTTTAAATATGCCCCGCAAGCGGCGGAATTCTGCCCGCACACGGGAATCATCTTCCGTAAAAGAGGCCATGCCCATGACCCCGCAAATGCGGACGGCCGTCATGGCGCGGTATTCGGGACTTTCGAGCAAGCTTCTGGCTTCTTGCTCGTCGAGCCCGAACTTGGTCTCCTCTCCGGCAATGTGAAATTGCAACAAACAATCGATGACCCGCCCGGTTTTATGGGCTTGCTTTTCAATTTCCTGCAATAAACGCAGGCTGTCCACCGAGTGGATCATCCGGACAAAAGGGGCAATGTATCTTACTTTATTGGTCTGCAAATGTCCGATCAGATGCCATTCAATATCTTTAGGCAGCGTTTCGTATTTAGCGACCATCTCTTGTACTTTGTTTTCGCCAAATGCCCGCTGCCCCTGATGATACAGATCGAGGATGCGTTCCGGCGGGTGCGTTTTTGATACCGCGATCAGCGCGACATTCCGGGCCGACAACTCTTTTAAAAGGGATTGGTACACGTGCGCTCAACAATTATTCGCCTCAAAAGTATGGAACCATCCCCATTAGCCAATCCAATTTTTTAACGGACAGGTTTCAGCCCGATGTCCTACCTTCGCGCTTCCCGAATTTCTTTTTTTATAATCTGTTATTTATTCCACCTGAATGTTTCATTTTGCCCCGATGCCTTACAAACAATTTTCCTCCCGTGATGTACTCCTGCTTTCGCAAAACCGGTTTAGGAGCATTTGTCGCCCTGTTTTTGTGTTTCGGCCAAAAACTAGTCGCCCAAACCTGCCCTTCACTTAATCCAGACGCTGCCCTCACATCCGACAGTTGCGCCCCCGGTCTTACGCCCTGCATTTTGTGTCCGGGCG
>CALEYM010000032.1 GCA_937926185.1 uncultured Bacteroidota bacterium
GTCTCGGCGGAACAAGGACCGGCAATAAGGATTGGGCGTTTCAGGTCGAATACCGGTAGGAAGGTCATTTTTATGAAATGTGGTCAATGTATTTAAAATGCGGTCAATGTGGTGATTTGTAGTTTTTCAATTTTTTTTGAAAAAACAAAAACTAACGAGCCGCGGTTGTTGAAAAGCCCGGGTTTTCCAAATAATTTTCCAACCCTCGATCCTGTTACGCCCGGATGTGCGCCCCGCTGAAGATGGCATGACTACCTCCAACGCGGCTGATAATTTATTTTTACAGCGGGAAGCATTGGCGGGCTTTGTTGTATCTCAATGGAATTGAATAATTTTATAACCGCGAATGAAAACCCGGTTAACACCATTTACCTGTTTTATGACAAAAAAACTAACCCTCTCCCTCGCCACGAGCCTGCTCATCCATTTTTCGCTCGCGGCTCAATTGCTGCTGCCCTGTTTGCCGTCGATAGCGGGCGCCCCCAGTTGCGCACTGGCCTGTGTGCATTGTAATTTCGGCACGATACAAGGCGCCACGGCTGATAATTTAAGCCAAGGGCCCTTCCCCGCTTTTTGCGGTACGCTGAACAAGCCGGAATGGTACGCATTCGTAGCCGGCGCTACTTCGGGCGCATTTTTGCTGAACGCCTCGGCCTGCGACCAGGGCCTGGGTTTGCAGATCGCTTTATATGACGATTGCGGTAGCGCACCGCTCGCCTGTTTGTCGGGTGGCGGATTGTCGCTAACGCTCCCCGTGAGCAACCTGACGATTGGCGAAACCTATTTTTTATTGGTAGACGGTTTTCAGGGCGACGATTGTGCCTATACGCTCCAGCCAGCCGATCCGGATTTAGCGACAGCCCCGGCTTTGGGAAACAGCCCGGCTACCCTGTCGGGTATGGGCGTAGCCTGTCCGGGCGCCACCATATCATATTGTTTGCCGCAACCGGTAGCCAATGCCTCGCACTACACCTGGCAGGCGCCGCAGGGGAGTTTGATCAACGGACAAGCCGGCCCTCTGACGTTGCCCGCAGCCTCCGGCGCCTGCGTGGAGGTAACCTTTGGGCAAATAGGCGGGCAAGTGCGTGCCATACCCAAAAACAGTTGCAGTACGGGCACAGCCGTTACGCGCAATACCGCGGTTCAGAATCCGCTTATTACGCACGCGGGTATCTTATACCTGAGTGAAGAGTACCTTCCGTATGAATGGCAACAAGGCGCCCAGACATTAACACAAAAGGATACGACTTATAATCTCCAGGCGGTATTGACTTCGTATCTGGGCTGCGACAGCATAGTATTCCAGACAGTTATCGTATACAAACCCAATACGGCCTACGGTATGGTGTACTGGGATGTGGACAACAATGGCGTTTATAATGCTTCGACAGACATCCCGTATTCGTCAGGCGCCATACTGGAATCGGCAAGCGGACAGTTCAGCTCTTCCGGCCCCGACGGAAAGTATAAATTTACAGGCCTCAACGACCTGGACACCGTGCAAGTAGCGCCCATTCCGGGTCTGACCGCTAACCCGGCGTTTCAGCCATTTAATAAAAACCAAACACCCTGGGCTCAGCGCAATTTCGGCCTTTATCCCCTGCCGCCCGGCTACGACCTGAGTGTTTTTGCGATCGGCGCCGACGCCTTCCGACCAGGTTTTAACCGCACCTTCACGGTAGGTAGTAAAAACAAAGGCTTAACCCCGGCCAACGGCGTACAAATCAGGTTGGTATTGCCGGACATCCTGACGTATTTAAATGCCAGCCTTGCGCCCGATGTCATCAATGGCGACACACTGACCTGGAATATCGGCAGCCTGGCCCCCGGCGCTGAAACGCTCATTCACGTTACGGTAAAATGCGATCTTGTCCCGATTGGTACGCCGTTCCATATTTTTGCCTCCTCAACGGGAATTCTGCCTTCCGACGATCTCTATCCTGCGAACAACATCTTTAGCCGGAATGGCACGGTGGTCGGCTCTTACGACCCCAACGACAAACTGGCGTATCCGGAATACCTCACGCCAGACCAGCTGAGTGGCGGCCAGCCGGTGGAATACACCATCCGTTTTCAAAACACGGGCAATTATCCGGCAGAGTTTGTCCGCATCATCGATACGCTGGGCGCTGGCCTCGATCCGGCCAGTTTCCGTTTCCTCGCTTCCAGCCATCCCTGCAGCTGGAAACTCAGCGGCTCCGGCGTGGTCGAATTTTTCTTTAAAGACATCAATCTACCCGATTCCGTGAGTAACGAACCGGAAAGCCACGGTTTTGTATCCTTTAATATTCGTCTGAAACCTTCGCTTGGACTTGGCGATGTGGCGGAGAATTTTGCCGACATCTATTTCGATTTCAACCAGCCGGTACGCACCAATACCGCGGGGGTGCAAATTGTGTACTTTCTTCCCAACAATCCACCAGGCGGTACAACTATGTCGGCCCGGCCCAATCCGGCTTCATACGTTATTCACTTTGCGTGGACGAAGCCACTGCAACAGGCCGGTATATTGCGTTTATTCACCTTAAACGGCGTACTCGCCCGTGAAATACCGGTAGACGCCGGTCGGCCAGGTACAGATATGTACGTGGCCGACCTGGCATCCGGAAATTATATCGCCTTGCTGGATGCCGGCCAGCAACGGTACGTGAAGATGGTACTCATCCAACGGGCCGCCACTTCCGTGCCGATCCGGCGTCCAGGCGGAGGACATTAACGGCCGCTATTCAGTTATTGCGCCTGTCCCGAACGGCGTTTTAGCGCCGGGGCGGGTATCGCGGTAGAAACCGAATTTACCTTCATCGGCAGCCGGCACTTTGTCGGTAGAAGCCGAACCTTTGAAGCCGTCCTGGCAATCCACGGTAAAGGCTATTTCCGTCAGGCGTCCGTCGGCGTCAAAAGCGGTATGGGTGTATTCGAGTAAAATCTTTTGCGCGCCCAATTCCGCCTTGATGTTTGCCAGGTCGGTTTTGGTATGCGTGTTGGAGAAAAGGACTTCCAGACGGCGCGCGGATTGAGCGTTCAGGGCCGGCAACGCCAGGCAAACGAACGCCAGCAGCAGGAGTATTTTTTGCATGAATTTAAATATTTATTTGCTTAAATAGTATGATTCGCGGTCAAAAGTACGGCAATTATTAATTTTTCACCACCTGTCTTCCAATGACTCCGCTTTCCAGTTGAACCGTCAGGTAATAGCTGCCTGCCGGCAAAAACCGTAGATCAATTTGCTGCTCCAAACGCTGCCCCTGTTGTGTTTGTGAAAATACCGTGCGTTGTTGTGCGTCCGTCAGGGAAATCGTCATCCGTTCGGTCCGGAGCAAGTCAAGCCGGAGCAACAGGAAACCGGAAGTAGGGTTCGGCGTCAGGGAAAAGGCCACGACCGAGGCTGGCAGTACCGTGCCGACAATCTCTACCTGAAGACCGAGCAAATAAGTGCATCCCGCACTGGTGGTAAGCCGACATTCGTAAAAACCGCTTTGGGTGGGCACGTATACCGGTCCCGTGGCGCCGGATATTTCGACGCCGTCCCGGAACCATTGGTAAGCAGGCCAGGCGCCCTGAGAAACCCGGAGCGTATCGTTGATAAAAATCAATTCCACGGAGTCGGATAATACTTCTTCCACGATCATCACCGGGGCTGACGGGCCCTGATTACAGTTTGGACGCTGGTATTCGAGCGTGTAAACGCCGCTGGTTTTTACGGTCAGGGTCGGGGTATTAACCCCTGGAAGAGGAGCGCCGTTGCGGAACCATTGAAGTGTGAAGCCGGCAGGGGCGCTGGCTGAAGTCAGCTGGGTAGAATCACCGGCGCAAAGCACGGTTGGGCCGTTTACCAGAATGGACGGACCGGGTATGGCGCCCGTTGACAATACAGTCGCAGCAGACAAAAGAGAATTGCAGGGAGCGCCGGTATACTGCGCCTGATAAGCGCCGGGTTGGGTAGCGGCATATTGTTGCTGCGTTGCCCCGTTGATGATCTGGTCATTCAGATACCATTGGTAAACATACCCGGTGGGCGCTGCCGAGGCTTCCAGCCAAACGGTATCGTCCGGACACAGAAAAGCCGCCGCGGGCAAAGGCGCCGTCCAGGATGGCGCGGTAATGCCGGGCCCTGCGCCCGGCGTTTCCACTGTAATGGTTACCGGGTTGGATGGGCCCTGATTGCAATTCGGGCGCTGGTATCCGAGTGTGTAATTGCCGCTTGTTTTTACCGTCAGGGTTGTACCATTGGCGCCGGAAATTGGAAGGTCGTTGCGGAACCATTGCAGTGTAAAACCTGCCGGCGCAACGTCTGTGCTCAAAACGGTGGAATCGCCGTCGCAAATCACCGTTGGCCCGGTTGCCATAATGGACGGCCCGGTGATGGTAACGGTTATCAGATTGATTGTCGCGGACAAATCCGAACTGCAGGGGTCGTCGGTAAACCTTGCCTGGTAAGCGCCGGGTTGCGTGGCGGCAAATTGCCGTTGCGTTGCGCCGTTGATGATCTGATTATTTCGGTACCATTGGTACCCGAAACCCGCGGGCGCTTCCGAGGCTTCCAGCCTGACAGTATCGGTCGCACAAAGAAAACCAGCCGAAGGCAGCGGCGCCGTCCAGGACAAGGTGGATACTTCGGGCGCCGCCACCGAAGCGGTTGCCTCCACCGTGAAAGTATCGCGCCGGATACAGTCGTTGTTGTCCTCCACTTCCACCGTGTAAACGCCTGGCGCAAGACCGGTAATCTGCATACCGCTTTGTCCGTTGCTCCAATCGATGTTGTAAGGCATTGAGCCGCCTTCGATATTGAGTTCGACTGCGCCGTCGGAGGCGCCCGTGCAGCCGGCATTGGTGACGGTACCGGAAATTTGGAGCCCGGAACACTGTTCGTTGATACGATAAATGGTTCCCTGGTTGAGGGCGGCGACAAAAAGTTCGCCGTCGCGGTCTTCTCCGAGCGTACTGTACTGGAAGTTGGTCAGATCGGCCAGCAGCACCGTGGAAAAAGTGCTGTCCGGCTGCTGCCGGATCGCCCACCAGCGGCCGCTGCAATAATCGGGAAAGAGGTACAGGCCATACAAGTCGGGGTGTCTGCTGCCGCGGTATATAAATCCGCCTGTGACCGAGCAGCCGAGGGAGTTATTGTCGTAGTCGAACACCGGCCCAATGAAGGTGGAAGCCGGCGGACAATTGGAGGTGTTGTAGGCAAACGTGCCCTCGTAACAACGCCAGCCGTAGTTACGTCCGCCGGCGCCTGCCGGCTCAAAGTCAATCTCCTCACGGGTGCTTTGGCCCACATCGCCGATCCATAAGTCGCCGGTGAGGCGGTCGAAGGAGAATCGCCAGGGATTGCGCCAGCCCAGCGACCAGATTTCAGGCCGGTAGGCCGGGTTGTTCACGAAAGGATTATCCGGCGGAATGCCGTATTGCAGGCCGGGAGAGGTACTGTTCACGTCGATGCGCAGTATTTTTCCGAGCAGGGTATTTTTTGTCTGGCCGCTGTTCTCCGGGTCGCCGCCGTCGCCGCCATCGCCCAGGGCGATGTACAAGTAGCCGTCGGGGCCGAATTTGATGCAGCCGCCGTTGTGATTGGTGTAAGGTTGCTCCTGCGTGAGCAGTATTTCTTCGCTGTTCGGGTCCGCCTGGTTGGGGTTGCCAGGTTTCAAATGGAACCGCGATACGCGGGTATCGCCGTTCGGCTCGAAGGTGTAGTTTACATAGAAAACACCCGTTTGGGCATAATCGGGCGGAAACGCCAGCCCCAGCAAGCCTTGTTCACTACCGGTCGACCGCACACGGGGATCAATGTTCAGGAAAGTGTCGGGTAGCCGGTTACCCAGGCTGTCGAGTATCCAGATCAGACCGCGCTGCTCCACGATGAACAGGCGGCTGTCGCCGCAATGCGCGATATCGACCGGGCGGACAAATCCGGTGGCATGGGAGGCGAGCTGAATTTTAGGTTGGGAAAACAGGAGTAATGGAGTAAAAAAAAGATAAATGAATGGGACAGGGATGTGTTGTTTTTGCATAAGGACATTGATTTAGTATTAAAAAAAACGGAATCAGGGCGTTGGGGTTTGAGAACAACGCGAATAATGACGCAGATATGCAAAAATAATCCCTTTGGGCGAGATGTTGCAGCGGAGGGGTAAAAGCGGCGGTATGCGCAAAACGGAAGAGACGCCCCCGCACTTTTGAAGATACCCGAAATCAGCGGTGCACTACCTTTGCCCCAAAATTGCACAAAATGAATTTAAAAATAGCCTTGGCCGTAACCATCACGATTTTGGTTTTGTCCTGCTCCACTGAAAAACAGACTCCTCCCACCGCCGGAAATTACATCAACCCGAACGGCAGCAGCGAGCTGGCCGTTTTGATGAACGAACTTTTCACGGAAGCGGAAACCGCCAGGCAAAAAATTGCCCTCGGCGAAAAACCCAAATGGAAAGTGGACGCGAAAAAGATCCTCTCCGCCGCCGCCACCGAACCCGAAAAAGTGGCTTCGCCGGAGTACAAAGCCTTCGCCGCTTCCTACCTCGAATCGATGAAAATGCTGAAAAAATGCTCACCCGCCGAAGCGCCCGAACGGTTCAAAATGATGGCTATGGCTTGCATGAATTGCCACAACGCGCTTTGCCCCGGGCCCAGGAAACGGATACAGAAGCTTTTTTAAAGAACGCAAGCCATGCCGCTTCCCGCACTCGTTGCCAATATTTGCCTTTCCATAGCAGTATTGATCTTCTTTTTAACGGTCTACGAATTGCACTACAAGCCGGCCCCGAAAGGAGGCGATGCCGCGGTGGGCTATGCCTGGGCGGTTATCTTCTTCAACCTGGCCTTTTTTGCCTGTGTCGCATTGGCCGCGTCGGCCATAGCCTGGAAGGGTGGGTTTCATTGGGTGTCGGCCAATGGTTCGATCCGGTTTATTTTGGTCGCATTCGGCGTGCTGGCAGTCTGTTTCGCCGCCGGTGTGGGTAATTTTGGGCCGGGGGAGGCGCCCAAATTTTTGAAACCGGTAGCCGTGTTAATGGCCTTTGCAGCGCCGCTGATCGTGATTGCCGCCGGGTTCCTCCTGGCCAACGACCCGCTTCCGGGCGGGGCGCCCTCCACGACGGCCCGTTGGCTCACCAAACTGGCATTCTGGCCCGGCGTAGCCGTGACCGGCGTTTTTGCAGGCGCTCTTTTACTCCAAAAAGTGCGGAACATCTCCGCGGCAGCGGCCTGGGACCGAAACCGCCTGGACAACTTTGAACAAGGCATACTGACCCAGATTGATACCTGTGATGTCAACAAAGACATGGTGTTCATACTCGTCCACACCGATGCCAACCGAAAAACCGCCATCCGCGAGCGCGCTTTGGCCAAAATCAAAACACGCCCCGACTGGCAGGAAGAACTGGTACGCCGTTTGGACAGCGGCTGGGCGGAACAATCGTTTACTTTCCTGGCGTCCAACGAGGTAGAGGACAAAACCCTTTTCCCGGAAGCCATTCGCAAGGGTATCCTGAATCAGGCTCAAATCATCAGAAAGGGTATCGAGGAGAGCCGCCATTTTTACGCCGACCACTATATCTGGGAAGTAACCCGCCTGCTGCATACGGTGGAAAAATTTGAAGGCATGGGCGTGGATTACCTGCCGGCCGTACGCGAACTCCGGGCCGCCTTCATTGCCCCCCGGGGGTCTGAAAAACAACCATACAAATGCATCCCGATATTGGACAAATGGATTGAAAAGCGACAATAGGCGCATGCACACCGGCAAGCCCTCGAAAAAGTGACCAAAATCGTTATTACAAAATGAAAATAGCACTCGCCCTCGCGGCCCTCGTTTTACTGGCGACCTTCCTGTTTTTCACGTTTAAAAACAAGCGTGAAACCTCAAAAAACATCGAAAAAACCATACCGTACGGCCCCTTCACGATACACGCGAAGGCCAGTTCGGGGAAGAACTTCAACATCAACCACGGCATGGTCACCTACACCAACGTGGCCTACGCTATTTCGTATGGCGGGAAGCCCGTGGTTTTCCCCGGCGCCTTGCAAAACAACACCGGTTTGCCGTTTCTGTGGAAGGTGTACGCCCTGCCCGGCGCGCCCGAACCGACCCTCATAGCGGGCAGCCAGAGTTTGTACCGGGTTTTCCTGAAAAACGGCGCGCCCGTCGTCGAACCGCTGTTGGAACAGGGCTATGATTTTGCCTCCCTGCAATTTTTGGACAGCGAAAACGGACAACCCGGCGCTTATTCAGAAGTTTTTGCTAAAAACGAAACGACCGATCTGGACAAAATCGACAGCCTCGAAGGCGGGCGTTTTTTAATGGTCAGCGAACACGCCGTGCTCGACGTGCAGACCGGCAAGAACCTGCAGTTCAACGTCAACAACGAAGCCGTTGAAAACTATTCGTTTCCCGCTCCGCACGGCGCTCTGGCCTTTTCACCCGACCAGAAAAACATCGTTTTCCGGGCAGCATTCCAGGCCTGGAACACGGCGGACGAAGACCTGCCCGACTCCGAACACGCGCTCGTGGTGTTCGATTATGAAAAAAACACGGGCTATGCCGTCAAATTCGACGATACCGATACGCGCCTGATCAATATCCAAAACGCTGATTTCCAGTGGTTCGAACGTTATTTTGAGTGGCAAAAAACGCCGGAAGGCTACCGCCTGCAACTCCGGAAACTGGACAAACTGCCCAACTGGACCGGCCAATACGACCCGCGGGACAATTACTACACGCTTTATCCCGTAAAACCGGGCATGTTGCCCGTTTTTCTGGACTTCGTTTTAAATCAAATGGGCTGGTCAAAAGCCAACATCGTGAAAGACGAAACACACGAATACACCGGCCGATGCCTCGACCTCGTTTCCGGAGACACCAAACTGGATATCACCTTCAAGGAGGACGAACAAATCCTGACCTTCAGCAAAAATCTTTACACCGGCGACTCGCCGGAATATCGAACCCTCGTGAAAAAAATCGCCGACACCTTCGATGCCGAACTCGCTTCCGGCAAACACCAGGAACATTTCGGGCGGATTTTGAGCGAGACAAAGCGGATCCGGGGGTTGTAACAGCCGCCATGCAGCAAAACCGGCCCTGTCCGCACCATTATCTCAGTTAACCAAATCCACAAATTTTATGAAAAACACAATGGTACCGGCGCCCCTGCGCGCCATGGTTTTGCTTTGCCTTATGGCGGCCTTCTCCACCCCCTCCCCGGCACAAACGCCGGATTTTGATGCGCATCTCCGGCGCGTGCAAGCGCTGGAACGCAACAACTGGATCGAAACGGATACGGTGATCACCTTTGATCCCGAAACAATGCAGGAAAGTATGCAACTGATCTCCAACAACCAGGCGCCTTTCCAACTGGAAAACGGCCAGACCGTTTATCGCCTGGCCGAACAAATGCCGGAATTTCCGGGCGGTAAAGCGGCGCTCGACTATTGGATCGCCGGGAATAAAAAAACGCCCGCTCCCGACCCGACGGAACAAAGATCGCAGGGTAATGTACGGCTACGCTTTATCGTCAATGCCGATGGTACCATCAATACAGACCGGGTTGAAGTAGTCAGCTCAACGCTGAGCGAACGCTACCAAAAAGCCGCGAGCGCTTTGCCCGCCCTGATGCCCCGCTGGACACCCGCGCGGCATAAAGGCCGGGCGGTGGCGTGTTTGGCCGCGATGGAGGTGTTATTTTAAGCACGCGGCCACTTTACCAACAAACCGCCTGCCCTTCGCATCCATCAAAACAACGGCATAAACCCCTGCCGGCAACCCCTCCCGCTGAAGGACAGCCGTTTCCTGCCACTGGTTGTCCGCCGTGAAAACCGCCTGGCCGAAAGCGTTGAACAGTCTTAAACGATAGGGTTTTTCCACTTTTTCGGCATCGATGTACAAATGCTGCGAAAAGGGGTTGGGAAACATCCGCAAAGGCTGACCGGCGGTGTCGTCCGTACCAGTCAGGAGATTGGTGGCGCCGGGTGTGGGGTGCATGAAGGCTATCGACGCACTGCCATCCGGGTATCGCCCCCACGACACATCCGGGCTTTGCTGGCCAAAAGACAGGCGCTCCACTTCCGCATAGTCTTCTTCTGCTCTTTGATAAACAACCACGATCTCGCCCCCGGCGCTCAGCCGGAAACCGGCGTGCAGCGGCCCCTGCTCCGGCTGATCATCCGCCCAAAGCAGGAGGAAGCCGCGCGGCGGGATGGTGGTTGTTGCGGGAAAATGCAGCGGCGCCTGCCATTTGCAGGGCTCCTCATCGTCGTCGGTGAAACAAAGCCCGCCGATGTTCAGTGAATCGTCCGAGCCATTGTACAGTTCGAACCAGTCGTCGTACCCGCCCTGTTCGTCGGGCAGCGTTTTGGTGTTGGAGGCCAGTATTTCATTGACAAAAAGGCCGGAAACATCGGGCGGCAGGCTGTTCGGCCGGCCGGGCGTTCCCGACAGCACATAGCTTTCGCGCCAATCGGTGGGCAGGTTGCCCTCGCGGCCGGGCGACAGTTCCACGCTGGCGCCGAGTCCGTCGGCGAGCGGAGGCCAGGGCCGGCTGTCGGTATAACGAACGCTGTGCACGGGTTTGCCCGCCGGGTCATACAGGGCGATTTTTCCCGATTTATTGCCCAGGTCAAAACGGAAGTTGCCCAAAATATGGGCGACATCCGGGTGATAGGTTTTAAAAAGCGAAGAGTCCTGGCAAACAACGAGGTAGCCGCCCGGCGCGATCGCCGCGGTTTCACGAAAAACAAAACGCTCGAGGCCGTGTGCAAGGCTCCAGTCCCGCAGTTCAATGGTATGGGCGGTGCTGTTGCGCAGTTCCAGCCAATCGCCGCTGGGATAGTTGAAGGGCGGGTGATAGTGGAACTCGTTGACGTGCAGGGTGAGTCCGTAATCGCCCGTGTGCGTGTAGTAAGCGCCCATATCGGCGGGGCTGCCGTCGGGATCAGGGGGTGAAAATGGATCGCCGGCGTCGATGCAGGGCGAATGGGGAGCGAGTTCGAAGTTGCCCGTGGAGGGGTGAATCAGGGCAGGATCGTCATACAGGTTGCCCGTGCCCGATAATACCTCCCGGTCGGAGAGGGAGTAACTCACCTGAATGACGGATTTATCATCGGTAAAAAGGCCCGAGTCGGCGGAAGCAGCCAGAATGGTGTTTTTCACGTTGGCTTTGCCGCCGCCCCGCAGGGCGCTTTTTTCATAACAGGCCACGGCATGGCGGTTGCCGTAGAACGTATTTTGGTCGATATTGGCCACGGAGAGGCTGTCTTTCAGGGCCACGCCGAGGTCGCAATCGTAAATCAGGTTGCGGCGGATGAGGGCGTTGGATTGAGAGCCGATGGATATGCCCTTGTCCGAGCAGTCGTGTATGATATTGTATTCCAGCAGGTTGTTCAGTGAATAAATGCCGAGATCGATGCCGTCGCAGTTCGAGCCGAGAAAACCGTACACCTCGTTGTAGCGTACGACGGCGTTGGTGATGCCTTTCAGGTCGATGGCGTCGGTATCGGCAGCCCGGTTTCCCCTGAAAACGTTATGTTCGATGAACGGGGCGTCCATATTGTAGAGGCTGATAAAACCGTTGCAGCGCAGGAAAGTATGAAACTCCGAATGAGCAATGCGGGCGCTGCCGCCTCTTGCGATAAGCGGCGCTTTGCCCCCCGTAATAGTTGAATGCTCCACCCGTAAATGGCAATCGTAGGTGGAAATCGTGGAAAAATGACGGTCGCGGTTTCGCCCGAAACTGCCGCCCCGCAGATCTGCATATCGGATCACGACGCTATCCGTCGGATTTTCTGCCATAATACTTCCCCAATAGCCCGACTGGCCGTAGTAGGAGCGCCTGGCCGACGGCGAGGGATCGGGACGGATGCTGATGCGCTGTCCGGGCGTGCCGTTCAGATAGAGTCCGCCCTGCACGTGGATGCAAACACCGTCGCTCAGAAGCAGGGTTGCCCCTGCTTCCACGCTCAAACGGACGCCGGGCAGCACCAGCACATCCTGTAATCCGTACCAGGGCGAGGCGGAGGCGGCCAGGATGGTGTCCGACGCGATGACCGGAGGAATGATACTGATATCGTGCGGCACAAAAACCGCCGTAAACGCCGTGTCGCCCGAAGAGATAAGCGTGACGGTTTCGTTGGTGCTGTTCAAGCCCTGCCACTCCACGAAGCGGAAGCCGGGCGCCGGCACGGCCTGCAAACGGATGCCGGCGTTTTTGAAAAAATGCCCGGCCATATTTTCGGAAAACGCCACGCCGCTGACCAATACCTTGCCTTGCCCGGCGATCTGCATGGACACCAGCGCGCTGTCCTGTTTGCCGAACAGTTCCGTCAAATGGCGGCGGTAGTGGGCCGGTCTGTTTTCCAGAAAAGTCTTGATCAGGTTGATGTTCCCCTGCCACGCTTGTATGGAGGGCGGGGTGTGCCAGCGACCGATATGCCTCGGCATCTGGGCTTGAAGCAGGGCGCTCAGGCTGTCCACCGCGGCGAGGGTGACGCCGGGTTGGTAAATCGTGTTGAGGTAGGCCGCGGAGCGTTGAATGAACCCGTCGCGGAAGCCGGGGTTTTGCAAAAGCCGGTTAAAGAACAGGGTCGCCCATTCGGGCAGGTCGCCGGATAGCCCGGCGAGTTTGGCGATGGTGTTTTCCGAATATGGGTCGCCGCCGAGTTGTCCGAAGGCGTGTTCCATATCGGCGGCGATCCAGCGCCATTTACCGCCGGGGTCGCGGCTGCGCCAGTAGCGGTTGTTGAGGTCGGCGATCTGGTAGCCGATAAAAGCCCTTTGGATCAGGTAATTGGTGAACTCATCGAGGTCAGCTTGCGCGGCAACTTTGGCAAACGCGGTGGTGTCAGCCAGGTCGTTTTGCCGGACCAGATCCATCAGTTCCAGGAAACCGTGGGGGGCGCCCGCCTGCACTTGCAGGCTGTCTTCGAGAAAGTCGAGGTTGTCGGGGTTGATTTCGTGGTTGCTGCCGATGTACTGTTCGTCAAGGCGCTCCCGAAGTTCGTAAATGCCGTTATACTCGCCATTGATGAACACGATGCAGGGCTTGTAGTCCTGGTAGTCGAGGTCCATTTTCCCTTTTGCCAGATGTACGGCAAGGCCGTCGCGGAAATAAGCGGTGTTGTAGTCGTTTCCGCCGTTGCGCAGCAAAAATGCCGTGTAGGTTGGAATGGGTTTGCCTTCGAACAGCGGGTAGCGGAGGGCGTCGTCGCCGTATTTTGCCCTGAACCGGACGGAAAGCGGGCGCTGCGGCAGGTTGTAAATCGAGGCGCCGAACACCCGCAGGCCCACCCCTGCCACGAAAGCCCGCTTGCCGGTCGCCGGCTCGAAGTATTCGAGCGTGGCAGGCACCTCCCGGTCTTTGATGGCATTTTGCAGAATACCGAAATCGAAACCGTACAAATTCGGCGCATTGGAAGTGATGGCCAGTACAGGCAGTTGCGTGCTTTCGTTGATGAAATATGACTTCGTGACCACTTTGCCCGGCATCTTGCCCGGCACGTAGAGCCTTGCCTTGATGGTGAGGTTGAGGTTCAGCGGAAAACTGTCCGGGAACACGGCCGACGCGCTGTTGGGCGTACTGCCGTCGAAGGTGAACCGGATGACGGCGCCCGGCTCCTGCGTGCTCAGATGCAGCATCTGCGGCGATGGGTAAAAACCTTCGGGGAGCGGGAATTCAGGGACGCCGGGCATTTCCATCGTCGCCGATCCGTAGGGTGAGTTGGGGGCGCCGGGCGTGGGCTCGCCGAAATAGAGCCAGCGCGAGGGATTGGAGGGATCGCGACCAAACGACACGTCGTCGGTTTGTGTATAAAAAGTGACTTCATCCACCACCTTGCCCTGTGGGTTGAACAGCCCGAGGTACTCGCCCTCCCCGCTCAGCCGGAAATTGGCGTGCAGGGCCGTCATGGTCGCCACGGCGTTTTTAAAAGCAACAAAGGCAGTGTCGCCGGGGCCTTTATCACGCCCGTCCGTCCAGACGACGAGGTGCTGCCCGGGCGGCAGTACCAGCGCCGGCAAAGTCCATTTGGCCTGGTCGCCGGCATCGTCGGTTAGGGTGTAGCCGGAGAGGTTGATGGGGGCTGCCGAGGCGTTGTGCAGCTCCAGGTAGTCCGAAAACTCGCCGAAATCGGGGTCGTGGGCAATGCTGGAATTGAGCGCCAGCAGCTCGTTGATCCGGAGTTGGGAATATGCCGGCCGGGCGGCAAAGAGGGCCGCGAGCAGGATAGACAGGATGTTGAGGTTGCGGTTTGAAATCGTGTGTTTGGGCATATCTGATTATTCAAAGGTTTGATGAATCCTTCCGTCTGTGCGAAATGAAATTCAGCCAACGCATTACCATTTCAACACCTTACCCGAAAACACGCCCTTGTCCGTTCTCAAGATCACCATATACATCCCGGGCGCCAGGCCCGTCAGTTCTTCCCGAATCCCGGCCGTTCCATCCGGGTAGGTGGATTGGCGCAACACCCGTCCATCGGGGGCAATAAGCTGGAAAATAAGCGGCGAATTCGTTGGGGATTTCAGCCGTACCGTAATGTAGTCGGAGGCAGGATTCGGGAAAAGAGTTACCCCGCCAAAGGCTGGCTCCGGATTGACGCCCGAGGCTTCCTTGTCGAACACGGCGAGGAAACCCATGGTTTTGCGAACGTAGCGGGCCGGGCGGAGGTGCACGTACATGGAATCCAGTTTACCCGTGTTGCGCAGTTCGAAGGCGCCGAAGGCTACCGGGTCGGACTCAAAGTTGCCGGCGAGCCAGAACTTGTCGTCGCCGAAGGCCAGGATGCCCGTGCCTTCATCGGCGTGGATGCCGCCCAGCGATTTGGCCCAAAGCTCGTCGCCGGCAGGCGAATATTTGAACACGAAAATTTGCGGATAATAGTAGTGTATATTGAACGGGTTGGGCAGCGCCTGGCCTGCAAAATGGAGGGTGTCGCTGAAAAAATAGCCGGTGACATACACGTTCCCGCCGTCGTCGAGGCTCAGGTTTTTTGCAATATCGAGGCTTTGGAAAGGCGTTTCTCCGCCGGCGGTTTTGTGCCAGACTGTATTGAGAGCCGTATCGAACTTCAGCGCGTGGATTTTCGAGTCGAACAATGGCCAGCCCCAGCCGAGGCCTCCAAAAACTTTCTCGGCACAGGCATATACATGGTCTCCAGACGCCTGCAAGCCGTTGATCTTGTCCAGAGCGGGGTTGAGCCAGGTGTCGAGCAGCGCGCCGGAAGGGCTGTATTTTACCATAAATGCCGCGTAGCTGGTGTCGCTCTTAAAAGTGACCCCCCCAAACGTCGCCGTGCCGTACAGCAAACCGCCACCGAGGTAAATATTTTGCCCGGCGTCGATTGCGAGAGTGGTGGTTTGCAGGCTGTTGCCCTGCGTGGTTCCTTTTTGTTCCCAAACGAGGTTGCCAGCGGCATCCAGTTTACGAACGAAAGTGTGCCGGGTGGATTGGGTGAACTTGTCGCGCACCTGCCCTGAAACATAAATGTTGCCGTCGGTATCCGCGGCCAGGCCGCTGACTTCGTCGATATCGGCTGTGCCAATCTTCGCAGCCCAGGCGAGGGTTTTGTCGGGGTTGTACTTCGCCACGAAGCCGTCCGTTTCGCCGCTGTTGAACAGGGCGCCGCCGCCGCCGATGGTCATGGAAAGACTGTTGAAGTTGCCGGCCACCGCGAAACTGCCGTCGGGCGCGGCGGCGGCGTCCACGACAACATCACGCCCCGAACCGCCGAATCCGGCTGCCCAGGCATACTGCCCGGCGTCGTCGAGGATGGCTACGTAGCCGTCGTCCTGACCGGCATTAATAAGGGCCTGGTTGCCCAGGGCGAGGGCGGCGGAAGCATAAGAACCGCACACGAGCGCACCCGCGCCAGCGTAAGGACGGATGGATGATACGCTGGTATTGCCATTGGCGGCGCCGAGACTTTGGGCCCATTTCCAGGCTTGGGCGTGGGCAGAGAGCGGCAAGAGAAAGAGTAAGGGGAGGAGAGTAACTTTGGATTGCATCATGGGTGAAATGGATAAATATCGTCGGGTGTTGGGCGCGGAGTTAAACCGTCGATACCAAAGACAGCAAAAGTAGCCGCGGTCGTTGGGGGGCTTTTACTTGTTTTTGATGGGCGGGGGGATTAACTCCCGCTGAGAAGCCCGCCACTCCAACAACCCCAGCCCACCGATAAACCCAATTTCCAGCAGAAAATACGCCACACCCCAAACGGCGTCTATTTTTCAGTCAGTTTTAAACTCGGGAAACTGCTTCAAATGCTTGGGCTCTGCCATACAGGCATTGGGTCTCATGAAAGAGCAATTTATCAGCAAATGGCAGGGGATATGTATCATCGTGGGGCTTTTTCTGTTAAACAACCCCGATATTGAATTTATTAGCTTTGTCGGCGCTTTTTTAATGTGTGTTGGTT
>CALEYM010000033.1 GCA_937926185.1 uncultured Bacteroidota bacterium
TGATAAGGGGAAAAATATTATCCTGACGACTCATTCCCCCTTAGTAATTGATTTACTCCGACCTGAAGAAGTTTGGTGTATATCAAAACCGCAACAGGAGTCTAATATAGATCGCTTAGTCGATTTAGCTCCTGACTTACCGAGGGAATGGGAGAATGGCGATTATAAGATTTCTGATTTTTTAGACTCAGGACTTTTGCCCAATGCTGTACCGGGTGGTCTGCTTTAAATTCATGGCTGTATAATGCGCAAGATCGGAATCCTCGTTGATGGCAAGGAAGAGGAAATTTCTCTCAGACATATAGTGGGAAAAATATTGATCCACGATACTCAAATCATAACTCCTGTATATGCTCCAATGCAGCCCAAAGCCTCTGCCTTGCAAATAGTAAAGGTGGTGGAAGGAAGGTTAAACTTGCTCGTCAAAAAAACAGACCTAATCCTGGTACTGATTGATTTTGAAGATCAGGATGACTGTGCTGTCACAAAAACGATCGAGTTGAAGCGCGCGTTCCAAAAACATGGCTATGCCAAAATAGAATTGTAGTTAAGATGCGACAATTTGAAAACTGGTTGATTGCAGACCCCGAAGCAATTGCACAAATAAAAAATTTCAAATTGACCTCAACGTTTCGTAAAAGGGTTGCTCCTGATAAGGCAGATCATGTACCGAACCCGATAGATTTGTTAAACAAATTGAAATTAGGACCTAAAAGTTTTCATAAAACTGTAGACGGTACCGAAATTGCCAAGAAGCTCGATATTAATACTGTAGCCTCAAATTCCCGTTCCTTTCGTAGATTTTTAAGGCTGTTATCGCATCCCGATTATTTAACTCAAAGTAAAAAACCGACAACAAATACTCTGTGACCTGCAAATTATCTTAATACGCATGGATAAATTTTTTTTTCTTTTCCCTGTCCAATCCCTTCTTGCAAGTAGTACGCGTTATTTTATTTTTACATTTTTCATTTTCTTTTCTACACTCTACTCCCAGGAAAAACCCACCCTCGGCTATTACCTTCCGGATATTCTGTACAATTCCGACGTACCCACCCCAGCCAGATACCTCGGCGCCGAAGTAGGCGAATGGCATGTTTCGCACGACCAGTTGGCCGGATACATGCGCGAAATAGCGCGCGACAATCCGCGGATAAAATTGCAGGAATACGGCCGTTCGCACGAAAACCGGCCGCTGTATTGTCTGACGATCACGGCGCCGGAAAACCATGCCCGGCTCGATGAAATCCGCCGGCAGCGCCGCCAATTGGCCGATCCTGCCGCCAATGCGAAACCTGATCCCGCCGCGCTGCCCGCCGTCGCCTGCATGGGCTATTCCATCCACGGCAACGAGGCCAGCGGCAGCCATGCAGCCATGCTGATCGCCTATTACCTCGCAGCCGCGCAAACGCCCGAAGTGGAGCAACTGCTGAAAAATACGGTCATTTTGCTCGATCCCTGTTTTAACCCCGACGGCCTGCAGCGTTTCTCTTCCTGGGTCAATAGCCGCCGGAGCCAATCGCTGATGCCCGACCCCGCGCACGATGAGTTCAATGAGCCCTGGCCTGGCGGGCGCACCAACCACTACTGGTTCGACCTCAACCGCGACTGGCTCGTGATGCAACAACCTGAAAGTGCTGGTCGCGTGGCCATTTTCCAGGACTGGCTGCCCAACACCCTGACCGATCACCACGAAATGGGTACCAATGCCACCTTTTTTTTCCAGCCGGGCGTACCCAGCCGCGTCAATCCGCTCACGCCGGCGCGCAACCAGGAACTGACGGCGAAAATCGCCCGATATCACGCGCAATTTCTGTCGGAGAAAAAAGTGTTGTTTTACTCCGGGGAGAATTACGACGACTTTTATTATGGCAAAGGTTCGACCTATCCCGACGTCAATGGCTGCATCGGTATCCTGTTCGAGCAAGCCAGCAGCCGGGGCAGCGCGCAGGAAACGGACAATGGGTTGCTGACTTTCCCCTACACCATCCGGAATCATGTGCTCACCTCCTTATCCACCCTGAAGGCCGTCGGCGAAATGCGGGCCGAACTGAATACCTACCTGCGCGATTTTTTTCAAACGGCGCTCGACGAGGCCCGCAAGGATGAAACCCGCGCCTATATTTTTGGCGACAGCCTGAACGAGCGCTCCCAGCAGGAATTTGTGCGTTTGTTGTTGCATCACCGCATACGGGTTCACCCGCTCACGGAAGACATTCAATTGAATGGACAATGGTTTTATAAAAACAAAGCCTGGGCAATCCCCCTCGAACAAGCGTCATACCGGCTGATAGAGGCCATTTTCCAACGGGAAACTACTTTTCAGGACAGTATTTTCTACGATATTTCAGCCTGGACGCTGCCCGATGCCTTCGGTGTGCCCTGGGCGAGCGCCGACCGTCGCGGCTTCCAACCCCGCTGGCTGGGGCCTGCCCTTACGGAAACGCCCGCTTCCGGTGCGCCGGCAATACCTGCTCCCGGGGCAGACACATACGCCTTTGCCGTGGAAAGCCGCGCCTACGACCTGCCGCGCCTGCTCGCCGCCCTGCACCGGGCCGGACTTCGGGTGAAAGTGGCCACCAAACCTTTCACGACAAATAATATTTTCTTTGAAGCCGGAAGCCTGCTCATTCCGGTGGAAAAACAGACGCTCGATGCCAATGGCATAGCCGGTATTTTGAAAAAAAGCGGCGCCGGCGATATCCGGGTGCACCTGATTTCCAATGGACTTACGCCCGAAGGACCTGACCTGGGCAGCAGCAATTTTGCCACGCTGCGAGCGCCCAAAGTGGCGTTGGTTACCGGCCGCGGGGTCAGTCCTGCCGATGCCGGCGAGATATGGCACCTGCTCGATACCCGCTACGGCCTTCCGCCGCTGCTCATCGATGCCGGCCGGCTCAACAATCTGGACCTCGATAAATACAACGTGATCGTGTTCCCGGACGGCAATTTCAGTGCAGTTTCAGCGGAGAAACTGCGCGGCTTTTTGAATAACGGCGGTACGCTGATCGCCACGGGCACGAGCCTGCGCTGGTTAAAAAGCACCGGATTGATGAACCTCGAGTTCCGGAATCCGCCCCAGGGCGCCGGTAAGGAACGCCGGTCATACAGCAGCCTGAGCGAAGACCGCGCCGCGCTCAACCTGCCCGGAGCCATTTTCAATATCGAACTGGATCGTAGCCATCCGTTATGTTACGGCTATGGCCGCGATCATATTCCCTTTTTTCAAGGGGATACGATCTTTGTGGAAACAGCGCAAAATCCCTACGCTACGCCCGCTGTTTTTTCGGCTAACCCCTTGTTAGCCGGTTATGTACATGAGCGTCATAAAAAACTGGTTGCCGGTTCTGCTGCCATCGTCGTAGGCGGTATGGGTAACGGACGCATTGTCTGTTTGTCCGGCAACCCGAATTTCCGGGGCTTCTGGTACGGCGCCAACCGGCTGTTTGCCAATGCCGTGTTTTTCGGAAACCTGATCAGCGGCCAAGCGGTGGAACGAAAATGATTCAAAGGGTTAGAGGGTTTCTGGTTACTGCAACCAGAAACCCTCTAACCTTCAAACCAGAAACCTTTTATAGTTTTGCGTCAAAATTGTCGTCATGCGCCGCATTATATTTCCTTTTTTATGTAGTCTGAGTTTGCTGATCAGTTGTGTGCCGCCGGAACAAAAACGCCAGGCTAAACAGGCGATCAAACTGGACCTGAGTGATGCCGGCGTGCAGCATATTTATAACCTGCGCGATCAGGGGCGAACCGATAGTTTGCTGCGTTACCTGAATAATGAAGACGCGACGCTGCGCTATCTGGCCGCATTATCTTTTGCCTCTGTTCGCGACTCGAACGCGGTAGAGCCTTTGGTACCCCTGCTGCAGGACCCGCTGGAAGAGGTGCGTGTCGCGGCGGCATTTGCTTTGGGCCAGATTGGGGCGGCGAGGGCCGCGGAGCCGCTGATCGACGCATTCCGGGGCGACGATTCCCTGTCGAAGCATCAGCGTTTCAACGCCATCGTGCTGGAAGCGGTAGGCAAATGCGGCAACATGACCCATTTACGACAAATTGCCGCTGTAACAACGTATTATCCCTCCGATACCCTGCTTCTGGAAGGGCAGTGCCGCGCAGTTTACCGCTTTGGCTTGCGGGATATCGTCGACAACCTGGCCACAATCCGCATGGTGGGATATGCCACGAACGAGCGATACCCCGAATCGGCCCGCCTCATGGCGGCGCATTACCTGGCGCGGATAAAAGGCATCAGCCCCGACAGCGCACAGTCGGTTCACCTGGCATCCGCTTTCGTTCGCTCAAAAAACCCGGATATCCGGATGGCTTTGGCCAGGGCCTTGGGAAAATCGACCACGTCGCAAGCCTTTGGTATTTTATCGAAAGTGGTCAAAACGGAGCAGGACTGGCGCGTAAAATGCGACCTGATCCGGTCGCTGGCCACTTTTGAAAAAGATACTGTCCGCGAATTGGTCGCCCCGTTTGTCAGCGATCCCAATCCGCACATTGCCCGTACTGCCGCCGAATTTTTTGTAGAGAACGGCCAGGCGCCGGACGGCGATTATTACTGGCGCATTGCCCGCGACAATCCAAAACTGCCCTGGCAGGCGCGTATTGCCCTTTACCGCGCTTCCTACAAGTGGATGCCCAGGGATTTTCCCGACAAAAAGGAATACCTGAATTACCGTTTGCGCGATTTCTTCACCAAATCGCAAAACCCTTACGAGCGGGCAGCCTGTCTGGCCGCGCTCGCTGAATTTGGCTGGCAATTCCGCTGGATTTATGATAAAGGCCTCAAAGACCCCAGCCCGGTGGTAAAGAGCGCCGCGGCGGAGGCATTGGCCGCTATTTGCCTGCGACCTGATTTTTACCGCACTTTTGGAGAAAACGGCCGCAACGTCCGGCGGGAGCTGTTTTATTATCTCCGGGAGCTGGTCAATACCGGCGACGCGGGCGTTATCGCCGCGGCAGCCGAAGGCTTCCGGGCAGAAACCCTGGATTACCGCTCCATGCGCGACACGAGCGTCCGGAATGACCTGAATACCGCTTTTCAAAAATTAAAACTGCCCCGCGACTATGAAGCAGCCATTGCTTTGGAAAAGGCTATAGCCTACCTGAACGGCGCTCCTTTGCCCCCCGCTCGCAAACCCGCTTACAATCATCCCATCGACTGGAAATTGCTGGCCGACATCACGTCGGCAAAACGGGTGGTGCTGCAAACCAAAAAAGGGAATATCAGCCTGCAATTATACCCCGTATGGGCGCCGGGCTCTGTGGCTGCATTCCTGGACCTGGCTCAAAAAGGCTTTTACGGCGGAAAATCCTTTCACCGTGTGGTACCCAATTTCGTGGTGCAGGGCGGCTGCCCCCGCGGCGACGGATACGGCGCCCTCGACTATTCCATCCGCACCGAAATCGGTCTGGCCTGGTACGACGATGAAGGATACCTCGGCATGGCCTCGGCAGGGCCCGACACGGAAGGCGTCCAGTTCTTTATCACGCACTCCCCCACGCCGCACCTCGACGGCCGGTACACCATTTTCGGCAAGGTGGCGCAGGGCATGGACGTGGTGGCTCAGCTGCAGGTGGGAGATACGATCGAGAAGTTGCTGATCCAGTGACATCATCCGGTTGCCAGCTTGCGCATTTTCTTTTTGTTAAATTCTCCCGACGATATGGCAGGACTGCCAGGCTTTTTGGAAAATTTGCACGGTTTTTGAACGCAAAACAATATACATCCGAAACAGACCAGTAACAGCCTTTTGTATAAGTTGTTTTTTTTATACATTTGCCTGCTGTTTTACGGTGTTTTAGGCACATACTAAACCTATACCAAACAACATACATGGATTCCGGCCTAACCCAGTACATGGTAGTATTTACCCTGCCCCAGCCACTCAGTGAAGCATTTATCAGCCGCATTCCGCAGCAACGTCAGGCAGTCAATAAATTATTACACGAGGGAAAAATCCTCAATTACGCGCTCTCCCTCGAAACCTCGAAACTCTGGGCAGCCTTTTCCGCCCACTCGGAAGCCGAGCTCATGGAATTGATTTCCGCTCTGCCCCTGACGCGCTACATGAAAGTACATATCAGTGAACTGACGTTTTTTCATTCGGCACAACCTTTTGCCCCGGCATTTTCGGTGAATTAAGGTTTCACCGGGCAGGGGATATAATATGTAAAACCGGCAGTAAGTTCTTCGTACGGTCATTCCGCTCAGTTATGCCTTGCCAAGGGTGCAGCTTAACGAGTCTTGCGTATTACATTTGCAAGACTAATGTCGTTTTAAAAACATACCGGAATGAAAACAATACTTTTTCTCGCGCTCCCCTTTTTATTGCCATTATTATGCGCTTCCCGTTTGGCCTCCCAAGCGGATACCGTGTACAATATTTTCAGCCGGCTTCAGCAATTCGAGCCGCTGGAAGTGGTCATTGAAACGGATATTAAAAAATTGAGATCAGGCTCCGGCCCTGAAACGCAATGGCAAAGCGGTGTTTTTAAAATTATGAAAGACAATGCAGCCGTCTTTGAACAAAAAGTTCAGGTGGCGCCGCGGGGAAATATGCGTAAAAAAACCTGCCATTTCCCGCCGGTTAAAATCCGGTTTTATGAACATAAACTCAAAACTGACAGCCTGGAAGACGTGAATGAGCTGAAGTTGGTAGTCGCCTGCCGCAATTCGAACGAAGACGATCAGTTTGTGCTGAAAGAATGGCTGGCTTACAAATTGTACAACCTGCTTACCGAAGAAAGTTTCCGCGTAAAAGAAGCGTCGGTGCGTTTTGTTACGCCCGGCAAAAAAAAGGGCGGCATCGTCAGCACGGCCTTTTTTATCGAAAGCGAACAGGAACTGGCTTCGCGCCTCGGCGGCCGCCCTATAAAACCCCGCATTATCAGCCCCAAAGGATTGGACTCCGTTGCTTACGACCGCATGTGCCTGTTCCAGTTTATGATCGGCAATACCGACTGGAGCACTTACACCCGGCATAACATCAAAACCATCGGCTTCAAAGGCCGGCCGGCTATTGCCGTTCCATACGATTTCGATTACAGCGGCCTGGTTTCAACCGATTACTCCATCCCTTCACCCGATTTGCCGATTAAAGCCGTGCAGGAGCGGTATTACCTGGGTTTTTGCCGGAGCGCTGCCAGTTTTAGCGCCATGTTCAAAGAATTTTTATCCAAAAAGGCAACTATTCTCGCCGTTTGCGAACAGGCGCCGCGTATTGAAAAAGTCAATCGACGGCAAATGCAGGATTACCTGAAAGAATTTTTTGACATCCTGGAAGAACCCCGGCAGGCAAAGGCGCAAATCATGGAAAATTGCGACAAACGCCTCCGGAAAGAGAAAAAAGACGAGTAATATGGAAAACTGGGAACTTGATTTTGAGTGGCTGCGGGTACAGCACCTGGTAAGAGACGCCATGCAACGCGATACCCTGCCCGACCTGAATACGGTGCTTTTCCTGATCGGCATACAGGAATTGGGGCGCTGGAAAAAAAACTTCAACAAAGAAGAAAAACAAGACCTTATGCACATCGCCGTATGCCGCCTGCTCGGATACGACGATTACTATGAATTCGTAGGCCGCGACGAAGACGGGTGGCCGCACTGGCGCCAGGTGCGCGAACTGCCCTCCCATCCGGTCAGCGAGCAGGAAAAGATGCTGAAAATCAATGCTGTGCGGTATTTTAAGGATTGGGAGGCGGAAAGCCGGTAGCGCCACGAGGCCTCGGGGCGCTATCGCAACAACGTCAAACTTCCGGCTTTTACCTTTTCGATTCCATCGCAGCGGTATCGCAGGCGATAAAGATAAACCCCCGGATTGAGCGGCTTGCCCTGGAATGTGCCGTCCCAGGAGCCCAGCGCCGTTTCTGCTGCAAAAACCCGCCCGCCCCAGCGGTCGAATACCTCGAATGAGATAAACTCGTCCACGTTGTAAGGGTTGCTGATGGCAAAAAAGTCGTTCCGGCCCGTCGACATGCTCGGCGTGAACGCATTGGGGATAAATATCCGGTTGCAATCGAGCGTGTCCGGATCGATCACCTGAACCAGAACCGTATCGGAGGCCACGCATCCATTGTTGTGCAGAAACCTGACCTGGTAAGTAGTCGTTTGGGTTGGCATGGCGATCGGGTTTGAAATGCCTGTGCCGGACAAGCTGCCGTTGTCCGGCGCCCACTGGAAGTTTTGCGCGCAGGTTTGGGAAGTGACCATTTGCATCGAATTGCCTAGGTACAGCAGGGTATCGCCGTTCAGTATTTTGTCCGGTTTCAGATCGAGCACGTTGATGTCGTCGGGTTTAAGCGCCCGGCTGTAAATCCGCAGCTCATCCATTTCGCCCTTAAAAGCCCGGTCGAGCGTACAAATCGGCTCGCCGGCTTTGAGGACGGCGTTGGAAGTGAGATCGACGCGGGCGGCCGAACTTTTGGAATCGCGCAATTCCCCGCTGATATAAATGGAATAGGTCGTATTGCTGCGCACCAGGGTGACGTATTGCCAGCAGGCGTCGGGATCGAGGTCGGCTGTCACCGTCACAAAAAGCGTATCGTTCTGGCTAAGGCCGGAAGATATCTTTTTGCTTTTCGGGTTGAACCGAACCCAAAATGCGCGTTGGGTGTTGCAGTTTTCCTGTTTGGAAAGCAACACCTGTGAGCCGCCTTCGTTGGCCGCAAGGGGCGCCGGTTTGAAATAAAAGCTGACGGAAAAGTCGCTCGTGGTGAACACGTCGCTCAGCGGCCCGACAAAAAATATGGCATCGCCGTCGCCGTCGAAACGCATGGCCGAGTCGCGCACGCCGCAATCGCAGGAGATATCGTCGATCAGCGCTCCACTGGAACCGTTACCGCTTTCATCGACCCCTTTACAACCGCTGAACGGGAAAAAGGCCACTAATTTTTCGGTGGGATTTTGCGCCACAAGCGCGATTTGAAAGCAGCAGAAAAGAAAAAGAGAAAAAAGTCGCATTCGTAACCGAATTTTTTGGACAAATAAACGCCGGCAAACGGGGTAAAGTATGCCGCAACGGGCAGTGAGCGGGTCTAAACCCGGAAATGCACTAAATCGGCAAATTGCCGAACCCGTTTCCGGATCATGGCGGGCGTGAGGCCCTGAAGATTTTCAATACTGAATTTTTCGACGCAAAAGGAGGCCATGGCCGAACCGTAAATAATGGCCAGCCGCATGTTGGTCATGCTGGTGTCGCCGGTTTTGGCGAGCCAACCCATAAATCCACCGGCAAAAGTGTCGCCGGCGCCGGTGGGATCGATGACTTCGGCCAGCGGCAGGGCCGGGGCGAAAAACACCTCGCCGCGATGGAAAAGCAAAGCGCCGTGTTCGCCTTTTTTGATGACCAGGAACCTCGGGCCCATTTTATGGATAACTTTTGCGGCCTTCACCAGCGAGTGCTCGCCCGACAACTGCCGCGCTTCCTCGTCGTTGATCGTGAGCACGTCTACCTTTTTCATCACCTTCAGGAGGTCGGACATGGCCGAATTCATCCAGAAATTCATGGTGTCCATGGCGATCAGCTTCGGACGGCGCCGGAGTTGCGTCAGCACGCGCATTTGTACCTGCGGCGTGAGGTTGCCGAGCATGAGGAACTCCGGCTGCCGGTAGGAGGGGGGCAACACCGGATCGAATGTAGCCAGCACGTTGAGCTGGGTGTCCAGCGTATCGCGGGTATTGAAGTCGCGGTAGTATTTGCCGGCCCAGAAAAACGATTTTTCTTCCGGCCGGATTTGCAGCCCTTCCAGGTCGACGCCGCGTCGTTTTAAGTATTCCAGCATGTCTTCCGGAAAGTCGCCGCCCACCACCGAGACGATGCGCACCGGCTTTACAAAATAGGAAGCAGCCAGCGAAATGTAGGTGCAAGCGCCGCCAATCACTTTTTCGGCGCGCCCGAAAGGGGTTTCAATATCGTCGAACGCGACGGTTCCCACGGCAACTAAACTCATGCTACAAGGGTTGAAATGGTTGAATTGGTTGAATTGGCGTTCGGGTAAACGGCCCGCAAAGATGCGGCTTTATCCGGGAATGGAAAAACCATGTACTTTTACAACCTGAAAAGAAGCCCCGCTGTTTTAAAAGATCAAACAAGCGACCATGTTGATCGAAGTTTTCAAAAGCAAAATTCACCGCGTGCGCGTCACGCAGGCCGATCTGAACTATATCGGCAGCATTACCATCGACGAAGAGTTGATGGAAGCGGCCAACCTGGTGGAAGGCGAAAAAGTGCAGATCGTGAACAACAATAACGGCGCCCGCCTGGAAACCTACGTCATCCGGGGCGAGCGCGGCAGCGGGGTCATCTGTCTGAACGGCGCCGCCGCGCGCATGGTGCAGGTGGGGGATATCGTTATCATTATTTCCTATGCGCTGATGACGCCGGAGGAAGCAAAATCGCACCGCCCGGTGGCGATCTTTCCGGACGAGAATAATCGCCTGGTCAAAGGCGGTGTTTAGCATGGGTAAATCTTCAAAATGCGTGGCGACGCGCATCAGGGAGAAGTGGGCGTTGAGGTGCGCCGTTTCCACCAAAACATCCCCAGACCAACGATCAACACCCCGATAGCCAAACCCACCCGCATCGAACGGTCTTTTTTTTCCTCCGTTACTTTCGACCAATACATCGGATTGGGATAACCCGGCGAACCGGGCCCTTTGTGTATGGCCCAATTGGACGCTGCTGCATTATCCAGCGTAGGCATCAGCAAATCTATGGTGAACGGCCCCTCCGGCGGGTCGATATGGTAAGCCACGCTGTCCACCGCGGCGCCATCGGCGGCGAGCAGCATGAGCCGTTCATTGTTTTTATCGAGGCCGAAGCGAAAGTCGCCCGCGATCAGCGCCTTGTAAGGAAACTGTTGCCGGAAAGCCGCGGAATCCTGGCACAAAACCAGGTAGCCGCGCGGCGGAATGGCCACTTCGGGTATCGTCCATTCGTGCCGGCGGTCGCCAAGGGTCCAGCCTTCCAGCGACACTGGTTTTTTGGAGGCATTATACAGCTCGACCCAGTCGCCCGATTTTTGTCCGGCCGGACTGATCTCATTGATGAAGACCGTATTATTCAGGGGATGCACGTGCGGTTCGAATCGCGGGCGCAGGCGCAGGGTGGCGCCAGGCACGAGGTAAAGCCGCAGCAACCGTTCTTTGCGATCCACACCTTCCCAGCCGGCGAAGCGGTAGCCGAAAGCCGGCGTGGCCAGCACGGTAACGGGTATTTTTTCGAAATAGGTTCCGCGAAAAATATTTGTGCCGGTATTGATACAGTTATTGACCAATACCTGACCGCCTTCGGCAGGTTCAATTTCCAGTTGGGCCGGCGCGCCGGTGTCGAAATGTTGTGCCAGGCAGCCGCGAAGGAAATCCGGCCGTTTTTGCGCAAACTCGCGCAGCAAGGCGAGGTGGCGTTGCCATTCAGCCGGCGACTGGCGCCAGCGCTGCAGGTGCCGGGGCATTTCGGGGCCCAGGGCGCGCTCGAACCAGGCGATTTCCGCCAGCACATTTCCGGTAGAAAAAGAGGTGTTGAGCCGGTCGCACAAGCGGTTGATGAATTGCCGTTTAAATTCCCGGTTAGTCAGCAGACGGCGCAGCAGGAAAGTGCTCCAGGGCGGGTTGGGCCAGTTCGGCCCGGCAGGGTCGGTAAAAAACCGGATGGCGTCGTGTTGCCAGGCCAGGTTATTGTACAAGCCGAAGCCCCAGTCGGTGTCGAACAATATCCAGCGCCAGCGCCCGCCGGGGCGGCGTGGCCGCCAGTAGCGAATATTGCCGCCGGCGTCGGTATTGTCGCAATAAATCTGGGCGACCGTGTAGTCGATGAAGTTGTCCACGTCCATCTGGCTTTGTATCCAGGCATAGTGTCCGGGCTGCGACAGGTCGTTGTCGCGCAGGTAGGCCAGCATGCGCTGGTAGTGGCGTCCGCTGCCCTTGCGCACATTGCGCAAATGTTCCATCAGGTCGATGGAATCGCGGTCGGCGTCGGAATGATCTTCCAGAAAGCGGACGTTTATTTTTTCGCGGATGTGGTACAGGCCCCAGTACCGGCCGTTGAGGTACAATATCGCGGGCCGGAAGCCCTGCTTTTCCAGGTCCCAGCCCTCGGTAAGGCGGTTCATCAGTTCGTCGCGGAAGTGGGCGCCGTTCCAGTCGCTGCCGCCGTTGCGCAGCACCAGGTAGCGGAATTTTTTCGGCGCCCCGGCGCCAAAAATGCGGTGGCGGAAGAACTTTTTGCCGTAGCGGTCGCGGGCCACCAGCACGATACTTTTTTGCGGATAAATGCGGCTGTAGCCGCCGAACAGGCGCATGCCGGCGCCGCTGTTGAATACGCACTTTTTGTCCGATTCGAAAATCTCGACGTTGCAGCCGAACTCCCGCCGCGTCCAGAAATTGGCGCCGGGTTTATGCACAAAGGCTGAATCGGCCTCCGGACCGTCTACCATGATGCCGGTTTCGGGGTTGAACAACAGCCCCGGCGCAATGCTGACCGAAATAACCGGCAGGTCGGTAGGCGGTTCGTTGATGAAATAGGTTTGGGCAAAGGGTTTACCGGAAATCTTGCCCCGCCGCGCGATGGCGCGCACCACGCTTGTGGCGGCGACGGTAATGGGGCCTGCGTACCGCGCAGAGCGCGTGGTCGGATAGCTGCCGTCGGTGGTAAAATATACGACATCCCCTCCGCCCTCGAGCGCCACGCTAACGGGCGCCTCGTAAAATCCGCCCACTTGGGAAAAACGCACCACCAGCGGCTTTTCCTCCACCGGCGTTTTTTGCGCCGGCAAAGCCTGACTACAGGACAGAAGAATGAGTAAGGGCGTAAACGTTTTCAGCACTGCGCGGAATGGTTGTTCTAAAAAGAACCGTCGGCAAAGGTAGGTAATTTTGTATGGGTTTGATTATCAGGTAAATGGTATTATTGGAAGGAATGCGGGATGCCCTCATTTGCCTATCCCCGCCTAACCCCGTATCATTGTCCCGCCAACCTGCACTTCAAAATAACGCCAATTAATATCAACAAAATTGTCTGAGAAACATATATCTGTGCAAATGTCCTGCCAATCATACTCTTCCTGTCAAAATTAAATTCGTTTGGTAGTAAAACCGCATCAATATGAAATCATTGTCTTTCCTTTTGCCTGGCCTGTTTTTGACCTTCCCAACGTCATCCAATCCGCAATCCGTCCCGAGTCCCCGGGAAAATCCACAATCCGATGCCTGGAACATTGTTGCCGAAAATATCGACCCCTCTAACTACTACGGCATCACCGTAGCTAACGGTATGATCGGTCTGGTGTCGAGTCCCGAACCAATGAAGGTAAAAGACGTGGTGCTCAACGGCGCCTACGACAACTACCAGCGCGGCCGCGTAAGCAATATCCTCAAAGGTTTTAACTTCGTGAACATGGACCTCGACGTGGACGGCCGGCGCGTCGGCCGCGGCAACATTTCCGGCTACCGCCAGACGCTCGACATGCGGCAGGCCCAACTGACCACCACCTTCGATGTCGGCGATCAGGTCACGGTCAGCCACAGCGTCATGGCGCTGCGTCACCTGCCCTTCTGCGCGCTCAGCATCGTGGAAATAACGGCCAAAAAAGACGTGACCGTCACGCCCATGTCGGTGATCGAAGCGCCCGATATTTTACAGGATGTGCGCAATTACTACGCGCAGATCGACCGGCCCCACGTGCTTATCAACCTGCTGACCTCCGTGGGTAAAAGTCCGAGCGGCAAATACACCGTGGCCGCCAGCAACAGTTTCATTTTTGAAGAAAAACATGGCGAAGAGCCCGCGCTCATCCACGAGGACTGGGACTACAACCGTCATCTGCTCAAATTCAACAAAAAACTCCGCGCCGGTCAAACCTACCGGTTCGCCATGGCGGGCACGGTCATTTCCTCCGCCCATACCGTGGACGCCCACAACGAAGCCGAACGCCTCACCATCTACGCCGCCCTGGAACGCACCGAACGCCTGCTGAAACGCCACCGCGGCGAGTGGGACAAACTCTGGGCTTCTGACATCGCCATCGACGGCCCCGCCGAAGACGCCCGCGCCGTGCGTTCGGCCCTGTATCACCTGTATTCCTTCGCCCGCGAAGGTACTGCTCTCAGCCTCTCGCCCATGGGCCTGAGCGGCCTGGGCTACAACGGCCACGTATTCTGGGATACCGAGCTCTGGATGTATCCGCCCCTGCTGGTATTGCACCCCGAAATCGCGCGTTCCCTGCTCGAATTCCGTTACCAGTTGCTCGGCCCGGCCAAACAAAACGCCTTCGAACACGGCTACAAGGGCGCCATGTACCCCTGGGAAAGCACCACTACCGGACAGGAAGAAACGCCCGTCTGGGCGCTCACGGGGCCCTTTCAGCAACACATCAGCGGTTGCGTGGGCTGGGCGGCCTGGCAGTATTATTTAGTGACCAAAGACAAGGAATGGCTGCGTACGCGCGGCTGGCCAATCCTGAAAGAAGTGGCGGATTTCTGGACCAGCCGCGTAGAGCGCAATGGCCCGGGCCGCTACGACATCAACAACGTGATCGGCGCCAACGAATGGCAGGAAAACATCGACAACAACGCTTTTACCAATGGCATGGCCAAAACCGTGCTCGCCTACGCCGCCGACGCTGCCCGCGAGCTGGACCTCACACCCGACCCCGACTGGATGCATGTGGCCGAAAATATTCCCCTTCTGAAATTTCCCGACGGCGTCACGCGCGAAAACGCCACTTACGACGGCGTCAATATTAAACAGGCCGACGTAAACCTGCTGGCCTACCCCCTGCGCGTGGTGACCGACCCGGCCCAGGTAAAAAAAGACCTCGATTATTACGAACCGCGCATGGCCAAAGACGGCCCGGCCATGGGCAATGCCATCCTCTCGGTGCTGGCTTCCCGCGGCGGCGACCCTGCCCGCGCCTACGACCTGTGGGTAAAAAGTTACAAACCCAACGAGGCGCCCCCCTTCGGCGTGCTGGCCGAAACGGCAGGTGGTACCAACCCGTACTTTGCCACCGGGGCAGGCGGTTTCCTGCAGGCTACCCTCATGGGCTTCGGCGGACTGGATATTACGCCGCGGGGGATCGTGCAGTTGAAAACCCGTTTGCCGAAACAGTGGAAGGGACTGACGATTACGGGGGTGGGAGTGGAGAAGAAGACGTTTGTGGTGAAGTAAGTCGCCGACTGATCGGTCCCGTATCCGGAACCCCGGGCAGCGAATTTCTAAATACTTTCCCTACATTTATCCCCGAAAACAATCCAATTACACAGCATGACCGGACTAAACCCCTCCCCGGATCAACTTCGCCGGCTGAAGGACGCCTTCCGCGAGCTCAAAGCCGAGCAGGATCAGCTCCTGCGCCAGGCCGAGAGCCGCACTTTCGTACACACCCGCGTGTACCGCCAGGTGCGCGACGAGCGCAAATGCCTGCTCATCGGTCGTAAGGGCGCGGGTAAAACCGCCCTGCTCGTCGGTTACCGCGCCGAAAACCGCGACGATTACCTGGCCGAAGCCGACATCGACATCATCGCCGACGAGTTTCCGCTGGAACCCCTGTTCCACTTCTTCTACCGGGAAGTGTACGACAAACTCAACAAACGCGCCGGCGGCAGCAAATCGACCGACCTGGCGCATTTTCTCGACCCCACCAAAGTAGCCACTTACGCCTGGAAACAAAGCCTCACCGCTTCGGCCGTGTGCATGGCCGCCCAGCAAATCCTGTCCTCCGATTTTGCGGAAAAATTGTCGGACGACGAAAAACGCACACTGGAAGAAGCCCTGGAACACGTGCTGAAACTGCTGGGCGCCACCAACGGCAAACGTAAAGTGGGTGGAGGCGAAGTGCTGGGACCCTTTCTGGTGTACTTTTTTACCAATTTCGCCGAACTGATCGAAGTAGCTATAGAGCAGTCGGTAGGCAGTTTTGCCGGCTTAGTGGCCAAAATTACCGGCCAGCTCAGCCTGCTGGCCAAAAACAATACCGACGAGGCCCTGCGCCGGCCCGTGCAGCAGATCCGCAATATCCTGGAACGCCACGGCAAAAAGGTGCTGCTCACGCTCGACCGCTTCGACGATTTCTACGACGAGTTCCAGTACCGGCAAACCACCGGACTCATGCTGGAAAAACGGACCTTCCTCTCCGCTTTACTCAAAGGCCTGGTGATCGCCGCCCGCGACCTGCAACGCGACACGGCGCACTTTTCCTGGATGCACATGATCTTCACTATCCCGATGGACAAGTTCCTGGAACTGCAACTCCGCGAACGCGCCGACCTGGAAAGCAACCACGTGGTGCGCCTCGAATGGACGCCCCGGGAATTGTACGAACTGGTGAACCGCCGCATCGCCGCGGCCCTGCAGCTGCCGGAAAAAGAAATTCCGAACGCCTGGAACATGCTGTTCCCTTTCGACGTGGCCAACGGCCGGTTGAAGGAGGTAAAAGTAGATTCCTTCCTGTACATCGTGCGCCATTCGTTGTGGAACCCGCGCGAAATACACATGTACCTTAAGGCGTTGTTTGCCGAAATGGAAAAAGGACCCGCCGACGAGGAAATGTTCCGCCGCGTGGTGCGCGCCGAAACGGAGAACATCATCCGGCGCGAGTTTATCGGGCAGTTTATCGGCGAATTTCACGGACTTCAAAAAGTACTGAACAAACTCAGCAACGTGCAGCTGCGCACCGTGCTGCCCTACGAAGACTTTTGCGACAAACTCGGCGGGCTCGAACTTTTCGAAGATTGCCGTGCGCCCGACCTGATTGCCGTGCGGCTTTTTCACATGGGTGTGGTGGGCGTGCGCGTGAATGCCCGCCGCACCGACGGCAACCTGCCCGTGGTGACCCAGCAAAAACAGGAGATCGCTTACCGTTTTTGCTTCAATTCCGACGAAAACGACCCCTTTTCTCCCGGCTGCGACGTGTGCGTACACCCCATTTTTTTTGAATACCTCAACATCAAACACGAAGAACCGTACGTGGTGAATCAATTGGTGTGGGAGATGTTTCCGCAGGCAAAACCTGCTCGCCGGACGAATTTGTCGTCCGACGAATAATGCCTCAGGGTTCCTTAACCTCCCCATACCGTCGTTGCAGCCAAAGCAAGAGCGCCAGACTGATGGAAAACCAGACCACCAGCGACACGATGGAATTGCGCATGCTGCCGGTAAGGTTGTCCATATATCCCCATATCAGCAGCCCGCACATCATGGCCACCTTTTCCGACACGTCGTAGAAACTGAAATAACCAGCGTTGTTGCCCGTTTTGGGCATGAGTTTGGAATAAGTGGAACGCGACAAGGCCTGTATGCCGCCCATCACCAAACCGATAAAACCGCCGGCGATATAAAAGTGCAGCGGCGTGGCGATATAAAACGCGCCCAGGCATATACCGATCCACAGGACGACGGCAGCGGTCAGCGCGCGCAGGTTGCCCATTTTTTTTGACAGCCAGGCGAACAGGTAGGCGCCGGCGATGCCCACGTATTCCAGCACCAGAATGGTGATGATCAGCTGCGTCATTCGCAGGTGTATTTCTTTCTCGCCAAAAGAAGCCGCCATGAACATGACCGTTTGCACGCCCATGATGTAGAAAAAGAAACTCAGCAGAAAAAGGCGCAGCCGGGGTTCTTCTTTCAGGCGTTTCCAGATTTTGTGTAATTCCTTGTAGCCGTTGAGCAGGTAGTGGCCGCTCGCCGGTGTTTTGGTGGCAATGCGGTTGGGCAACCGGGAAAAGGTGATCTGCGCAAACCCCAGCCACCACACCCCGGTGAGCAAAAAAGCCAATCTCGGCATGAAGGTGTTGTCGGTTATGCCGAATACTTCTTGATTGAGGATCAGGGCCAGGCAGATCAGCAGCAGGATCGTAGAGCCCAGATATCCGAAGGAAAAGCCTCTTGCGCTGACTTTATCCTGCCGGTCCGCCGTGGCAATAACGGGTAAATAGGAGTTGTAGAAAACAATGCTGCCCGAATAGCCGATGGTTGACAACAACATTCCGGTGAGGCCCAGGTTTATCTGTTCGCGGTCATCGAACCAAAAAAGCAGCAGGCAGCCCAGTATTCCCAGGTAACAGAACATGCGCATGAACCATTTCTGGTTGCCTGTATAGTCGGATATGGAAGACAACAAGGGCGAAATGAGGGCCACTATCCCAAATGCAAGTCCCATGTTGATGGAGTAGATCGCCGTATTTTCCATGCGCATGCCGAAAACCTCGATGGCACCCGATCCATTCAGCCGGGTGACCGAGTTGTAGTAAGCCGGGAAAATAGCCGAGGTGATCACCAGGATATACGCGGAGTTGGCCCAGTCGTACATCGCCCACGACCAAATCGTTTTGGGATCATTTTTCGAAATAATCCCTTCTGTTGTTTTTTCGTCTATAATAACCATATAAACCTTTATAAACCCTCTAAACCATCTAAACCCTCTAAACCTCCCTTAAAACGCCTCTCCGAGGAAAAAATAGAACCCGCTTTGGCGCTTGCCGGGGCCGTCGGAGTCGTTGCGCAGCGCGATGGCATAATCGATCCGGATATTGGCCCGTGAAGTTTTGTTGAGCAAAATGCGCAATCCGCCGCCGGCTGCCAGGTTGAAGCGGTTGAGGCGCACCGGCTCGCCGTCGTGAAAAACCTGGGCGCCGCCCAGAAAACCGACGATGCCGAGCCGTTTCCATACCTGCCAAAGTTTGGACGGCTGCCCTTCGCGCCACAGGGGCAGGCGGTATTCGGTTTCAAAAGCAAGTAAATGGTGATCCTGGTAGGTGCCCCGGAAAAAACCCCGGATAAACTTGTGGCCGCCTACCCGCGACAAAGCCCGCAGGGGCACGGCGTCGTCGGTGTATTCCAGGCTGGCCAACCCGCGCAGTGCCAGTGTATGGTTTCGCCAGGGGTTGATATATTGCCGCCATTCAAGGGAGTAGAAATTAAAAGTATAATCGCTGCCGATCCATTTGCCGTAGTGGCGGTTATTGAACTCCAGAAAAGTGCCTTTCAATGGATTGATTACATTATTTCGACTGTCGTATAGCACCTGAAACCCGATACCCGAACGCAGACCCGTTACCGGAAGGTTTTGTATCCGTACCGAATCGGCATTCAGGTATCGGAAAGCATCGGGTTCCTCGTACCGGTACAGGTATTCCAGATCACTTTGAAGTCCCACATACAGGTTGGGTCGCACTTTGTGCAGTATCGCCGGGGAAAATTTGATCCGGTTGGAATTGAAATTCAAATAATTCAGGGTATCCGCTGTGCCTTTATCGTCCATTTCAACCAGTAAAACGGAAGCATCGTTGCCAAGGCCGTAGTTGCGGTCGGGATAGCGTTGCAATAACAGCTCGCCCCGTGTGCGCCACTTGCGCCGATGCGTGAACACCTCCCAGCGGCTTTCCACCACGGCCTGTTTCGCCAGCGTATACACCCCCAAAAATTCGATATTGGACAATGGCGTGGCTTTGTCGCCCTTGCGCAGATCGAGATAATAAATACCGATGGCTCCCAGCGTGAGTTTGGTTTCGGGCGCGTAGCTGATAGCCGGGAAAATATCCAGTCGCTTGTAATCGCGTTTGGGCGGCGGCTGGGTTAATGAGTCAGGCTTTTGGCTAAAAGCCGGGCTTGTGATCGATACCACTATTATCA
>CALEYM010000034.1 GCA_937926185.1 uncultured Bacteroidota bacterium
AACATATCCTGGGACTCGAACCGCTGCAGCCGATCGTGCAGTTCGCCGCCGATGCCAACCGAAGCCGCTCTATTAACACATTCGATGTAATAGAGATTACACGCCTGTTACTGGGGACTTATGAGGAATTGCCGAACGCGCCTGCCTGGATGATCTTATCGCCCGATTGTCATTTTACAGGGCCTTCAAACCCGTTCCCGCCCAATATCTGTCCATACATTTCCGTAGACCCTTTGTCCGACTTTGAAAATAAACCGGCCGTATTGGCGGCGGTTAAAACCGGCGACGTAAACGGCGATTATGCCTTCAACGGAAACTACCAACCCGCAATCACCCTGGATTCCCGCTCCTTACATCTGCCCGACCGCACGCTGAAAGCCGGCGAAACGGTGGATATTCCTTTGTACTGGAAAGCGCCGTTCTTTGCCGAAGGAATACAGTTCGCCCTGCGGTACAATACCACGATTCTTGAAGTAAACGATATTTTTCCATTTGCGGACATCAACTGGGCTGTATTTCCCGACGAAGGATTGCTCACGCACGTTTCCTCCTACTTTCTGATTTCGCATCCGGAGGATACGCTGGCGACCATCCGGTTTGCCGTCAAGTCAGATGCCAACTTGTCTGAGGCCATTGCACTCGACACCGCGGCCCTGAGCCCGCTTTACTATGAGGATTGCTATCGGGCTGGCAAACTCCAACTGAAATCCGACGCCATCAGCGGTACGCAACAGCAGCCGGCCATAGCCCTCTTTTCCCCGCCAGCGCCCAATCCCTTCTCCGACCATACCAGCATGTCTCTGACGCTGGAACGTCCCGGCGCAGGGCGACTTGAAATCAGGGATATGACCGGCCAGCTGACCTATAAAATGGATTTTGACCTGCCTGCGGGCCAGCACACGCTGAGTGTCCCATCCGCCGCGGTACCGGCGGCAGGAACAGCAACCTATCTCCTGATGGTTGAGGCGGATGCTTTTTCTGGTAAATTATTCAGAATGTAAAAGATTCAAAGCACAAACCGCAATTGCAGCGCCAGCTGCACGTCGCTCAGGCCGCCGCTCCGGTAGGTTTCGGCCGTGCCTTTTTGCGTAACCATCGGCCCCGACCAGTTGGAACGTTCTTCAAAATTACCCTGCAAACGGGTGTACATCCAGGCGCCGCGGGCTTCAATACCGGCAAACAACCAGCGGTCCAACCGAAAGGAAAAACCTGCTACGGGGCCGATGCCCAGGGATGTCCCGCCCGGGTACCGGCGCCAACTCTCCGATGTATTGCCTGCTGCCGGAGTCAGATCGGTCCAGGTATAATGCGATTCAAGCGGTTTCAGAAAATAAACGGGCATTTCTGCCCCGGCATGTAAAAAGAACCTGCCCAGGGCATGGGTGGCAATAAAAGCCGGCGCAAAGTGCCAATCGCGGGCAGTCTCCCGGCTCTTGTTGCGGTTCACCGGCACTTGTTCAGGCGTGCCGTACACCGAGGCAAACTCCGTTTCCCGAATCGAATACCCGGCCCGCAAGCGCAAGTGGGCGGTTTGCCGGGGTGAATACTGAACAAAACCTTCCGCGGAATAACGCCTGACATGGTAATCTTTCTCCAGGATGCCGCCATAAGCGCCGGTGACGCCGCTGCTGGAACCCGGCTCAGGCGGATTTTCAAAAGGATGAGGTACGTGCGCATTGGCCACGGAAAAACCCATCGACCAGCGTGTTTTTTGCGCCAGGACAGGCGCTGCCACTGCGCCGCACAACAGCACGGCGATACACATTTTTTTGAGCATATTGGTAAGTATTAGTGAATGATCAATTCCTGAAGTACCAGGCCAGTCCCAGATTCAGCCCGGCCGAAGGCGGCGTCAGGCGGGAATTTACGCCAGCCGGCCACCGGCCTTCCAGGGCCCCAAAGAGGGCCAACCGATTTGCCAAACGGTGCGTGGCGAATAATTTTCCGCTGAATCCGTTCCAGTACAGCCCCGGTTTTTCGCGATACCGATCATCTACCTCTATCGGCGGCGAAGGGCCGTACTGTTCAAAATAAAAGTGCCGGTACTGATCCGCACGGCCGCGCAAATGCCCCAGCGCGGCAGCATACAGTTTGGTCCGTCCTTTTGGCCAGGGCAAGCGGTACACCGGGCCTATCTGAAATTCCACCCATTGCAGGCGAACCCGGTCGGGATAGCCCGCGGCGGGGCAATTTTCGCAATCGTCGGGTAGCCCCAGTTTTGCGGCGGTTTGTTCCGGATTTTCGCCGGCATGCCATTGGCGGGCGCCAACTGCGAGCCCCCACGAAGCCGGGAGAAAAAATGCCGAGGCGCCATACTGCCATAGCCAGGCACCCGGAACGCCGGGAGCGACGAACATACCGGCTCCGGCGCCTGCTTCCACGAAAACTTCCCTGTCGCGCACCGGCCTGGGGTTCCAAAAGGATGGTACGGGGCTTATCAGTAATCGTGGCGAAGGGAGGGACAAGCCCCAACGCGTTGCCAAAGGCAGAACAGGTTTCGTCAATCGGCTACTTTGCGCTCCTCCTGCCGGTATCGGCAAAACGGCGGGATGTGTCAGCAGCGCCGTGTCAGGCCGGAATATTGCGGTTGATTCTGGTTGCTGATCGGCGTGTTTGACGGAACTGTCGGATTGGTCAACGGAATGAACGGGCAGATAGCCGGATGACGAGGGGATATATTTCCAGACGGTATCACGCAAAATCCGCTCCCGAATGAGCAATACGGTATCCTGCTGAAATGTGGGAATGGGAAATTCGCGGGTTTGTGTTGATTGTTTCCACAGCTGCCACCACACCAGGTTATTGACCAAAAATAACAATACCGCCAATACCGGCCATAGCCATCCGGCCGCCCCCCCGCGTTTGCCCCGCTGCCGGAGCCGGCCATGTACTGCCGCCCAGTCTTCTTCCTGAAAAGGTTGCGCTTGCTCCTGCCGAAGCCTTTTAGCCAGTTCATCCCAAAAATTATTATCTTCCATGCTTTCAGGTCTTTAACGAAGTGATCAGGATCAGGCGTTTCAGTTTTTCTTTTGCTTTCATCAGGTTGGTTTTGGAAGTTCCCACCTGAATGTTCAGCATTTCCGCTATTTCATCATGTGTATAGCCCTCCACCACGTGCAGGTTGAATGCCAGCCGGTAGCTCGGTGGCAGTTGCTGCACCAGCAGGATCAGGTCTTCGTGGTAGAGGTAGTCCAAAACAGAAGGGGAACAATCGACCGTTGCGCTACTTTCGGGCGACTCCACGACCCGCTCCCTGCACAGGGCCCGGTACCGGTCGATGGCCGTATTGACAAGCACCCGGCTCAGCCAGGTTTTAAAAGCCCCCTGGCCGGTATAGCGGTCGATCCGGCTGAAAATTTTTACAAAAGCGTCATTCAGGATTTCGCGCGCCTCGTCCCTCGAAGCGGCATAACGAAGGCATATCGTCAGGGCATAGTTATAAAAGTGCCGGTACAGCAGGCGCTGGCACTCCGAGTCCTGTTTGCGGCACCCTTCCAACCATATTTCGACGTTTGATTCGTTCATTCACCTTTTACACGCTGACGGTTGGAAAAAGGTTGCCTGCATTGGAAAAATTGCGGATTACGGATTGCGGATTACGGATTGCGGATTACGGATTACGGATTGACCCAGCTCTTGGTATCGCAACCTTTCTCCAAGTTA